>BNVD01000034.1 GCA_025997835.1 Spirochaetia bacterium | reverse complement strand
CCCCCCCCCCCCCATCAAGGCTTTCAAAAGCGTATTCGGTTTATTCATGGTTCGTCCTCCGTTATTAAGGAATCGGCTAAAAACCGGAGTTTTTAACCATGCCTTTATGTAATTCTAAGGCATGCGGTGGGGAAAAGCAATGGCTGGCCTCCATTGCATCGTAGTTTGCCTAAGGTACTGGTTCGTGTGGTTCGTGGTTGAAAATTCCTCCCAAACACTAGCAGTTTGTTGCGCTTTGCGCATTTTAACCCTCCAAAATCGGCTTTCAAGCCGATTTTTACCTTTCGGCAGAGAAACCGTGCCAAGTCTTTGTTTTTCCTAAAAGTAAAATTGCTGGGGTAACGGGTAGGCGTCTTGACGAAAACGGCGGTGTTATGCTAGGGTTACCGGGTTTAGGGCGCATAGCTCAGCTGGTTAGAGCGCTTGCTTTACACGCAAGATGTCCCTGGTTCGAATCCGGGTGTGCCCAAAAAAATTAGCATATTGCCGAAAAATACTACCGTACCAGATAATACTACTACATAGCCAATAATGACCGGATTCGAACCGGAGCGCTGGGCCTTGAAAAGGCCGAGGTGCAGGATGCGCCGAGAAGCGCGAAGGCGGGTCGGAGGGAGCAAACAGGGACGTTTGCGACTGGAGACCGAATCCGGGTGTGCCCATAGTACAATAGCTAGGAGCCTGTTGCACTTGTGGTTTTTTTGCGCTTGAGGCCGCAAAAAAACCTCGATAAGTGGGCTCCTGCAGAAACTTCGTTTCTGAGCGGAGTTTGCAGGGTAAAAAATCGCCTGAAGGCGATTTTTGGAGGTTAAAATGCGCGAAGCGCAACAAACTCTAGCCGTTTAGACGGTGGCAGGCGGCGAAATGGCCGGGGGCGGCTTCCCGGTAGGGGGGAGGCGCTTCGCGGCAGTGCGGTTCTGCTTGGGGGCAGCGGCTGGAAAAGCGGCAGCCTTGGGGCGGGTTTGCGGGAGACGGGATGTCCCCCTCAAGGAGGAGCCGCTTTTTGGCGGCCTTTTCTTCGGGCAGGAACGCCGGGGCGGCACTGAGGAGGGCTTCGGTATAGGGGTGCAGAGGACGGCGGAAAACTTCTTCCGTGCGGCCCTGTTCCACGATCTGCCCCAGGTACATCACCGCTACTTCATCGCTGATAAATTCCACCACTGTTAAATCGTGAGAAACAAAAAGGTAGGTAAGCCCCATTTCTTCCTGTAGGTCTTTGAGCAAATTGATCACCTGGGCCTGGATTGAAACATCCAGAGCGGAAACCGCCTCATCGCAGACCACAAAGTCCGGCCCTGCGGCCAGGGCGCGGGCTATGCAGATACGCTGCCGCTGTCCCCCCGAAAACTCATGGGGATACCGGGAACATTGATCCGCAAAAAGACCGCACCTTTCCGCCAGGTATTCCACCCGTTCCCGCAGTTCCTTCCGGTTTTTTACCATCCGGTAATTCTTCAAACTTTCCCCCACAATTTCGTACACCGTCATCCGGGGATCCAGGGACGAGAATGGGTCCTGAAACACGATCTGCATACGGCGGCGGATAGTGTGCATTTCCCGTCTGCCTATATGGGTAATATCCTGTCCGTCAAAAAAGACGGTTCCTTCTGAAGGTTCAAGCAGATTAACCATCATACGGCCCAGCGTGGTTTTGCCGCACCCGGATTCCCCCACCACCCCAAGGACCGTTCCCCGCCTGATACCGCAGCTTACCCGGTCTACTGCCGTTACCACTGCGGGTTTGGCGTTAACCACATCATGCTTGCGGTAAAACCATTTTGACAGCGCAACGGCTTCCACCAGAAATTGCCCGTTGCAGACGGACGGCGTTCCGGTCGTTTTTGTGTTACCCATGAACAACGCCTCCGGGAGCGTAGTTCCAACAGTACAGTAAATGATCGGAACCGGCATGATACTCAGGCGGGAAAGCAGACGCACACCGATTCTGCGCGTTGGGGCAGCGGGGGTGGAAGGGACAGCCCGGCGGTTTATCCCGCAGGGATGGTACACTGCCGGGAATCGTAACCAGCCGCTTGGTACTCCCCTTCGCCATTGGCCGGGAATTGATGAGTAAGCTGGTATAGGGGTGCAGGGGATGTGCCATGAGTTCCGCCGTGGGGGCGATCTCGCAGACCTTACCGCTGTACATCACCATCACCCGGTCCGCCATTTCGCTAATTACCCCCAGGTCGTGGGTGATGAAGATGCAGGATACTCCGGTCTCATCCTTCATGGCGCGGATCAAATCCAGTATCTGCGCCTGTATGGTTACGTCCAGGGCGGTGGTGGGTTCATCGGCGATGAGCAGTTTCGGCCCGGAGGCCAGAGCTGCGGCGATCATCACCCGCTGGCGCATTCCCCCGGAAAGGGTAAAGGGATAACTTCGCAGTACCTCCACGGGGTTGGGGAGCTTTACCTTTTTAAGCCAATCCAGAGCAATAGCGCGGGCCGCTTTTTTTGTCGTCCGTTGATGGAGCCGGATAACTTCTTCAAGCTGATTCCCGATGGTAAAGACCGGGTTCAGGGCGGTCATGGGTTCCTGAAAGATAATCGATATTTCCCTGCCCCGGAGCGCGTGAATTTCAGCGTCGCTCATTCCCAGAATGTCTCTGCCGCCGAACCGTATTTCGCCCCCCGCATACCGGCCCGGCGG
This sequence comes from Spirochaetia bacterium, assembly GCA_025997835.1. GTDB lineage: Bacteria > Spirochaetota > Spirochaetia > Treponematales > Breznakiellaceae > BNVD01. The sequence continues at coordinate 12,406 of BNVD01000034.1, read as the reverse complement.
GGTACGTACAAGCCGCATGATGGACAGGGCGGCAATACTTTTACCGCACCCGGATTCCCCCACAATACCGAAGGTCTCCCCCCGGCGTACATCGAAGGATACGCCGTCCACCGCCTTAAGCGCCATGCCGGCAACATCAAAATAAGTCTTTAATCCCCGTACCGAAAGGAGTACCGCATCGTGATTTGGACAACACATCATTTTTTAACGAGTCGTAAGGCGCCGAACAGAATCGAACTGTTGCATAACGGTTTTGCAGACCGCTCCCTTACCGCTTGGGTACGGCGCCAATCAGAGCAGATGCGCGATCTTTGCAACCAAAGACCAACATCCTTATCCTTATATCAATAGTACCAAAAAACCACGGCTGTGTCCAGTACTTTTATAACTCAAGCGTTAAATCGTTGGGGCGAATCCAGCCGGCTTTGCGCAGGGGGACGGCGAAGAGAAGGGTTAGCACGGCAGGGAGGATAAAACAGATAAGGACGAGGCCCAGCCAGTCAACGGGGAGGATGGCGGCCTTTTTTCCCAGAGCGATGTCGCCGAGCCAGCCTGAATAAATGCCGATTTGGCCTACGAGGCCGCAGGTACCCATGCCGGAGGCTACTGCGGGACCGTTCATCTGGAGGCGGAACACGCAGGTTGCCAGGGGGCCGGTGATAACCGACGCGGCGGTTGGGGCTATCCAGATGCGGGGGTTTTTGACGATGTTCCCCATTTGCAGCATGGAAGTGCCGATGCCCTGGGCGAAGAGGCCGCCCCACTTGTTTTCCCGAAAGCTCATCACCGCGAAGCCGACCATCTGGGCGCAGCACCCAGCCACCGCCGCGCCGCCCGCAAGACCCGTAAGGCCCAATGCCGCGCAAATGGCGGCGCTGCTGATGGGCAGGGTCAGGGCCATGCCTACCACCACTGATACGATGATCCCCATAAAGAAGGGTTGGAGCTCTGTGGCCCGGATGATGATACTGCCCACCGACATTGCCGCCGACCCAATTGCCGGGGCGCAGCCTATGGCCACCAACACCCCCGCCGCAATGGTGACTGCGGGGGTTACAATAATATCGATTTTGGTCTCTCTGGAGACCAGCTTCCCCACTTCCGCCGCAACCACGGCCACAAAGAACACCGCTAGTGGGCCCCCCGCTCCGCCCAAGGTATTGGCGGCCCCTCCCACGGCGATGAGCGAAAACAGCACCAGCGGCGGAGCCTTGAGGGCGTACCCAATCGCCACCGCCATAGCCGGACCGGTGGCCGCTTTCGCGTAGTTACCAATGGTCACGAGGATTGCCAGCCCAAAGCGCTCCCCAATGGTGTTGATAATCGTACCGATTAAGAGGGACGCGAACAGCCCCTGAGCCATGGCGCCGAGCGCGTCAATGCCGTAGCGTTTCGCAGAGAACTCAATATCCTTTTTCTTTAAAAAAGCGCCGAATTTCATCCCGGTTTTCTCCTGCTGCCCCAGTCTGAACGTATGATAACAGGGGAAGCGGGTGGGATCAAGGGAGCTTTTTTAGTATTGCTTTAGCGGTATCGGACCCCCAAGGCTCCTATGGTTCCAGGGTCCTTTGTGGTTAAAAACTCTTCATTCTTCGTTCTTCATTGTGGTTTTCGGGATTCATGTCGCTTGCGCTCTCTTCAATCTTGATATTAAATAAACCTATGACCGCTGAACAAAAATCTGATGCCGCCCGCTTGCTCGACATCGCCGGGGATTACCTTAGGGACGGATACCGGCGGGACCGGGAAGCGCCTGTTTTTTTGTCTGATCCGTCACCGCAGGAGCGGGGAGCGGCGTCTGTGGCGGAGGCGGCGCAGGGACCGGATACGCCGGACGCGGTTGCCGAGGCGATTGGCGGCTGTACCGGATGTCAGCTTTGCAAGACCCGGACCAAAGCGGTTCCCGGCGAAGGGGCCGGACAGCCTCTGGTATTGGTGGTTGGGGAAGGGCCCGGCGCGGATGAAGACGCTTCGGGGCGGCCTTTTGTGGGTAAGGCGGGGCAGCTTCTGGACAAGATGCTCGCTTCCATCGGCCTGTTCCGGGATACAAACTGCTTTATCGCCAATGTGGTGAAGTGCCGCCCGCCGGGAAACCGGGACCCCCAGCCTGAGGAAATCGCCGCCTGCGCTCCCTTTCTTGCCCGGCAGATTGCGCTTCTCCGTCCTCTGGTGATCCTCTGCGCGGGCCGGTTCGCCGCCCAGACCCTGCTCCATACCGCCGAAGGGATAGGACGGTTGCGGGGGCGCTTTGGGGTGTACTCCGCCGAATATCCGGCTATCACGGACCATGTTACCCTGGGGAGTTCCGGCGTCCCCATCCCCATACTGCCCACCTATCACCCCAGCGCCCTCCTCCGGGATGAGACATTGAAGCGCCCCGCCTGGGAAGACCTGAAAACCCTGCGGGCAAAGCTCGTCGAAATGGATGATACCTACGCCCGTGAGACAGAAGGGCTGCACTGATCATGCCGCCTCCCGCCGCAGCAGCATCTCCCTTCCCTGCTTCCGGCAGTACCGGTACTCCCGCCACCCCGGCAGGATCCCCCTCACTCCCCTTAAGCGCGCCTGATACCGTTACGCTTGGCCCCGCCGCCGACGCCCCCTATCTGGACATCGTTTTCGACATCCCCCTGAACCAGACCTTTACCTACAAGATGGACGGCAAGGGAGAGGCCGCGCCGGGGAGGCGGGCAATGGTCCCCTTCGGCAGGCGGGAACGGTTGGGGTATATCATCGCCCGGCGGGACGCGCCTCCCACCGGAATGGACGCCGCGTCGATTAAGGCGGTACGCCGGGTGGTGGACAAGGAGCCCGTCTTTGATACGGCGGACATCGAGTTGGCCCAATGGATCGCCGGGTACTACCTCTGCGGGCCGGGGGAAGCGCTGTCGGCAATGATCCCTTCGGGACGGCGGGTCGCCGGTTCCTCAACCTTCCCCGACGAGCCGGAAGAAATAACGGCGGAAAACCTGGAACTTTCGGAGGAACAACAGCGGGCATTGGAGGCGTTGACCGGATCGGCGCCTGGCGGCGGTACGTCAAAAGAGGCGCCTCTAAAAAAGGCGCCTGGCACCACTACGGTGGCGGACAGTGGCAACCGCTTTTACCTCTACGGCATCACCGGGTCGGGGAAGACCGAGGTGTTTCTGCGGGCGGCGGAGTTTATGGTCAAGGCGGGGAAGTCGGTGATCTATCTGGTGCCGGAAATCTCCCTGACCCACCAGACGGCGGAGGCCATTGGCCGCCGATTTGGGCCGGTGGCGGCGACCATCCATTCGGGGATGACCAACGCGGCCCGCCTCACCGAGTGGATGCGCATACGGCGGGGGGAGGCGCGGATCGTGGTGGGTCCCCGGAGCGCGGTCTTTGCGCCGGTACGGGATTTGGGGCTCATTATCATCGATGAGGAACAGGACGGGTCCTACAAGTCGGGGAATACCCCCCGGTATCACGCACGGCAGGTGGCCATGCGCCGCTGCGCCGTAAGCCGCGCTCATCTCGTGATGGGTTCCGCCACCCCGTCGGCGGAGGCGTGGAAGCTCATTGCGGATGGGGGCATCACCCGGCTCGACCTCTCCCGCCGCCTTGCCGGGGGCAGCATACCGGAAATCACTCCCGTCAGTCTGGAACACACCGACGGTTGCCTCACCCGTGAGTTGAAAGACGAGATACGCAAGACCGCCGCGCTGGGACGGCAGACCATCCTCTTCCTCAACCGCCGGGGCTTCGCCTATTTCTACCATTGTAAAGGCTGCGGCTATGAACTCACCTGCCGCCATTGCTCGGTGTCCCTCACCTACCACAAAAGCCGGGGCCGGGCGATCTGCCATTACTGCGGCTATTCGGAAGCGCCCCCGCAGGCTTGCCCCCAATGCGGTTCCCTTGAAGCAGGTTTCACCGGGTTCGGCACCGAAATGATTGAAGAGGAAGTGGCGCGGACTTTCCCGGACCTGCGCCTTCGACGGGTAGACACCGATGCGCTGGCAAAAAAGGGGAGCCTTGAGGAGACCCTGAACAGTTTTCGCGCCGGGGAAATCGATGTACTGTTGGGAACCCAGATGGTTGCCAAGGGCCTCAACTTTCCGGGAGTGCGCCTCGTGGGGGTGGTGCTGGCTGACACCGCCCTCCACCTGCCGGACTTCCGCGCTGCGGAGCGCACCTTCTCCCTTATCGTGCAAGTCGCGGGGCGCGCCGGGCGCTACTTCCCCGACGGCAAGGTGATTGTCCAAACCCTGCGCCCCAACGATCCGTCCATCACCAAAGCCTGCGCCCTGGACGTGGAAGGCTTTTACACCGCCGAGCTGCAGCAGCGTAAGGCCCTGGACTTCCCGCCCTACACCCGGCTCATCCGGTTCACCGTCCGGGCAAAAGAAGCGAAGCGGGCGGATGCCGCCATCAACCGGTTGGCCGCCATCGCTTCTCCCCTGCTCCCCAAAGACGCCGATACATTAGGCCCTGCGGAGTGTCCCATCGGCATCATCGCCGGGAACCACCGCCGCCAGCTCACCCTTCGCGGCAAAACTATGGGCGCCCTCCACGGCGCGGCGCGGACCATCCTCTTACGGTACGACAAAGGCCGGGACCTCAAGACGTATTTGGAAGTCGATGTAGACCCGGTGAGTTTGCTGTAAGTGAGGCCGAACTTCGAGTTTTCCATGAGATATGGGAACATCTAAAAACTTCAGTTTTTAGATGTTTACCTCTTAAATCGGACTTTAGTCCGCGGCATTTGCGCAGTCTTTAGACGAGCAAATGCAGGGGCACCGTAAAAACTAACCGAGTTTTTAGAGGTGCCCATATGTATATTTCCAGAAAACCAAGAGAATTTAACCACGGAGGGCACGTCGAACCGAAGGTTCGACGTGCCCTCCGTGGTTTTTCTTCTTCGTTTACGAAACTTGACTTTCGGCCTAAGGGATTATTCCCGAATGTCTTCCAGCTCCGCGTCCGGCATGGTGTGGACGCTTGCTTCAATATCGCCGCGGCTCATGCCGGTAATCTTTAAGGTGATGCGGAGGTGTTCAGGGTCGTCCCCTTCGGCGGAGAGTAGGGCGACGATGTTGCCCCCCTTGGAGGCGATGGCGTGGGTAAGTTTTGCCAGTTGGCCCGGTTTTTCCGCCACGTTAATGGTAATGCGGACACCGGAGTGCCGTGCGCCAAAGGCTTTGACAAAGGTACGGAAAAGATCCGTCTCGGTGATGAGTCCCACCAGGAGATCGCCCTTCATTACCGGGAGGCACCCGATGTCCTTGTCCGCCATGATCCGGGCCGCCTCCTCCACCACATCATTTTCCGTCACGGTGAGTACCGTCTTCACCATGATCTTCTCCACCGTAAGGCGGGAGAGGAGGTAGCTTATCTCGTACATATCAAGGCTGGTGGCGGCGGAAGGGCCGGCCTTGAGCATATCCTTCCTGGTGAGGATTCCAACCAGACAGTTGTTCTTGTCCAGCACCGGCAGATGGCCGATCTGCTCCCGGTCCATCAGGGCGCGCACTTCGGTTACCGACATATCGGGGCACACCGATATGGGGTTCTTCGTCATCACATCGCTAATGATCACCTTAGCCTCCTATTCCCGGATCCAGACTTCCTTAATACCCGTCGTACCGAGCTGCCGGGCCAGGAAGGGAATATCGGCGGCGGGGACATCGGGGATGATTACCCGGTTGTAATCGCCGCATCTTTCGTGGGCGGGCCTGAAACCCGCGTCACTCAAGGTACGGAATACCCGGTCGGCGCCGCTCATATTCGCAAAAGCGCCAACCTGTACCGTGTAGTGTTTCCGGTCATTGGAGGCGGGCATTTTGGGGATAACCTTCGCCGGAGGAGCCTGCCGCGCTGCCGTCGTGGTTGAACCCGGAGCCTGCCGGACCGCCTCTCCTGAAGGGCCGGGGTCTGCCGGAACGGACCGCGCCGCAGATGCCCCTGGGGGCGGGTCAAGGGACACCTCAAAGTTTCCGTTGGTATCCGTGTTTATGGTAAGAACCATTGATTCACTGGACGGGGGCAGGACTATCCTGACGGAACCCGTACTCCCAGGGGAATTTACTACGGGATTTCCCCTGCCGGCAGATCCGGGGGACGACACAGGCGGGGCGGTGACCGTTTTCACGGTACCGGCGGCCGTATTACCGGTTGATTCAGAACCGGAGGATACCCGCTCCGGTTCATCCTGCACATCGAGCTCTTCCTGCACCTGGGGCGATTCCTCACTCCCGGACGCTTCCTGAACATCGAGCCCTTCCTGTACCTGGGGTGATTCCTCACTCCCGGACGCTTCCTGAGCGGCAACGGAATGAGATGCAATAAAAATCAGCGTCAGGACCGCGCTTATCCATGCCTTTTTCATGACATCACCTTATTACAGAATAATTGAGCGTTTTACATCCACGGGAAATACCCCAAACAGACGATCCAGGGAGGTACCGGCGCTTAGGGCGGAGCCGGTGATACGGTTGTACAGTTCCACCACCGTATCAAGCTGCGCCTGCTCCTTTGAATAGACCGCCGACGACCAGGCGGCCCGGAAAAGGCCCTTTTCCGCGAGTTCTTTCGTGGACAGGGAACCGTAGCGCCGTTTCGCCTGTCCATCCACCACGGCGGCAGGGCCGTCATAGCCAATGGTGAAAATAAATTCTTCACGGGAAAGCATAGCCGTCTCCTTCTTACGCCGGGGAAAAATTACCCTTTCCTACACCGCAGGTGGGACAAACCCAGTCTTCGGGGATAGATTCAAAGGGGGTTCCGGGGGCGATACCGCCGTCGGGGTCCCCTTTCGCGGGATCGTACTCGTATCCGCACACGTTACAAACATATTTTTGCATAGTTATGCTCCTCTTGGATAGAGTATAACCGTGTTGCGCAGACTAATTCAACATCCCCGCATACTCCACTTCCCAGCGCCGGAGCTGGGGGTTATCCGGTACCAGAGCCAGAGCCTGTTTGAGGTAGTAAACGGCACGGCGATCGTCCCTGCGGCGGCGGTAGATTTCAAACATGGCGATGATGGAGGAGAGATTACGGGGGTCTTCAAAGAGGCTGGCCCGGAGGTCGGCCAGGATCGCTTCTTCGTTGGTGCGGAGGCGGCTGCGGAGGTAGTAGTAACGGCCTTTTAGTGCGCCCCCCGGAGTGTTGGCAAGGCGGGTTTCGATGGTCCTGAGGGCTTCGTTCTGGCGGCCCGTTTCGATAAGGGCGGAAATGTAGGCGATGACCGCGTCTTCGTTGTCCCCTTCCCGTCCGTAGAGTTCACGGGCGGCCTGGAACGCGGCGGAAGCGTTCCCCAAGCCCCGTTCAATGGTGTAGGAATTGAGGAGGTCCCGGTTGGAACGGCGGGAACTGAGTAGGGGAGCAAGCCAGGTTTGGGCTTCCTTCCAGGCTTCCCGGCGTATGGCATCCTGGATGGCCAGGTCTTTTACCTGATCGGCGGGGTCGTTGGTCAGGAGGCTCTGGAGGATTTCCCCGCCCTCGGTCTGATCTTCCCGGCGGGCGGATTCCAAAAGGAGCCGGGAGGCGTAGACCAAGGCTTCGGTGTCATCGGGCCAGGTACGGAGAAGCGCGCGGAGGTAGGTTATAGCGGAGTCCCGGTTACGGTACCCTTCGGCCTGGACCCGCGCCCGGAGAAAGAGATAGAGCCGGTTGTTGGCGTCAATGACACCGTAGAGGTCCAGCGGAGCCTGGGCCTGAAGAAACTGGTTCTGCTCAACCAAAACGTGGGCCCTCATAAGGATGAAGGGAGCGTCCCGGCTGTCCCGCTGGAGGATTTCGGCAATCGCCGGTTCGGCCCTGGACCAATCCCGGTTACGGTAATAGGCCCCGGCGAGTTGGCGTTTGATGGCGCCATTATCGGGATAGCTTGTGAGCAGGTCCTGCAAGAGGCGGATTGCCTCCTCCCGCTCTCCCTGGGATTCTATCACCCGGGCAAGACCCAGTACTGCGGGGTAACAGTCGGCGGAGACGGCGGCGGCCCGGCGGTATTCATCAAGCGCTTCGGCGGCCCGGTCCAGACGCTCGCAGGCAAGACCCATAAAAAGGGGGGCCAGCACCGAATTGCGGTTAAGGTCCAGTGCCCGCTGGAGGTCAGGGAGTGCCCCCTGAAGCCGCTCAAGGTAGAGGGCATGGCTGCCCGATTCCTTAAACAGGGCCAAAAAGGGAAGTACATATTCCAGATAGTCCCTGGAGACTGCTAAAGGGTGTGTGTAGTTGCCCTTGTTCGCTTCCCGGATAATCTGGGTGTAGAGGTGCGTTAGGGGCGGGTCTGCTTGAGGGAGCGGGGTTGACAGGCCGGGGTAGACTTTCTGCATCAGGTTTACAATAACGGCGTTCATGATTCTGCCGAATTCGGTTTCCCCCAGTTCACGGGAGCGGATAAAGTCCAGGGCGCGGGAGAGGTTTTTGGGGGAGCCCGATTCTACCAGAGAACGGATTTCATCGGCGATGCCGCCTGAGCGGGTAGGGGGCGTGCTCTCCGCCGCAGGAGGGGGGACGTTCAAGGGGGTTTCCTGGGGAACCTTCTCCTGCTGGCCTTTGGCAAAAACCGGAAAAACGGCAACGCAAAAGAAAAAAAAGAGCGTACAAAAAATAAAGCCCCGGGGCAGACAAAGCCGGAACCGGGGGGCATCTCTCCTCACGGTTTGGTATCCTCAGCGCCGTCACGAATCCTTGATTCGTGACGGACCTCCGGTCTGTGGTGGACCTTGGGGCTATGAACTTCCGGCCCGATGGTCGCCACAGAAATCAGCACCAGAATAAGACCCGCCAGCACGGTGATAAGGGGCCACCAGTTCAGCATGAATTGCTTGAAGGAAAAGTGTACTATGTCCAGGGAAAAAACCAGCAGCGCCGCCCCCAGGGCGATAAAGCCGACCGCGGGGACCACATACCGTATTTTGATAACCCCGTAGCGGTGCCAGCCTGCGGGGATCAGGGCGAGCCCGGCGAACACGGAAATAAGGGGCCACCATTCCCTGAAAACGATAGGCACGATATTGAGGGAGGACAGGAACAGGAAGAAGCCTACCAGGATAAAAAAGGCGGCAAAGAACAGATACAGGGACCGTTTATTGAGTTTTATGGCGAATACCGCGAAAAACGAACCGATAATAATAAAAAAGAAGGCCCATAACACGGATAAACGGGAAATTCCCGCAATGGTACCCAGAAGGAAAGCGCAGCCCAGAAACATAAGGAGGAGGCCCCCGATAAAGATCAGGCGGGCACTTGGACGATGACGGGGATTAAGCTGCATAGTACCATTGTATAAGAAAATGCCTTGCCTTGCCAATGGGACCAGGCCGGCAGAAGGAGCAGAAAATACAGTCCATACGGTTGTTTTTATCGATTATTGTGGGAATCGCGGCCCTTTCTTTCGGCTGTTCGGCGGGCTCTGTGAACCTGGCGGATTCGGTGAATCTGACGGCCCCGGTGAACCCAACGGCTTCAAAGAAGACGAATGATCCTTACTATATTATCGGGACGCGGGGCCAGCAGGAAACCTTCCGGGATCTGTTTTCCCTGCTTGCGGAGGAAGCGGCGGCGGGGGAAGCGCAATTCGCGGTGGTACAGAAGATTGCCGGGGAATATGCGCGGCTCCTGGAGTACGGACGGCTCATCAATTTTCTGGGGGACTGGACCAACAAGCATCCCGATGATCCCTATACGGCCTACTATCTCCTCATGACCGCGTATGCCTATAACCAGCAGGGGGCGTACCCCGTGGCGGCCATGTACTACGACTTGATTGTCAAAAACTACCCGGATCAAACGCTGCGGGGGGAATCGATTCATTTTATCGCCCTTAACCAGTTGATTACCCTGGTCACCAATCAGGAACAACTGGTCTGGTATTATGAGGAACTGCTTTCCCGGTTCTCTGACCGGATCGAGCCGGGGGCGGCCTATTTTATGCTGGCCCGCGCTTATGAACAGATTGGGGAATGGAACCGGGCCATCCAGACCTATACCCTGTTCCTCCCCTATTACGGCACGGTGATCCCCGGTTTTCCCGATGCCTATACCTACGCGAAACAGTTGGTGGACTTTAATAACTCCTCCAAGAACTGGACCTTCGAGAACCTCTCCTCGCTGGTTGAGACCATTGAGGAGGCCCTGAGTACGGGGAACAGTTACCGGCTCCGTCAATCCCAGGCCAAGGTAAACTTTTTTGCCCGGTCCTGGGAACAGGAGGATAATGAGAACTCGGGGGCGGCGGAATTCAACCTTTCCGATTTTATGCATGGTAACCAGATTCAGTATGCGCCGGAACTGGACGGGGGCTCCAACGCCGGCGAAGCATACCTGCGGACATCGGGCTGGTCCCAGTATATTTCGACTTGGTACTTCTACTTCAGAAAGATATACTTTCCGCCGGACCCGGAGATTCACGGGAGGTGGGAATGGGCGGGGGTTTATTATGGGGAGAAGTGGTGATTGATTTGATAGAAAAGCATAAACGGGCATATACGGGCGGCGTGGCGAGCGGCCCCTGCCCGGTCCAGATGAACAACAAATTTATCGGGACCAGGCGCGTTTGCTCTCTGAAGGATTCGCTTTGCTGGCTAAGACGCTTTAGCGTTCTTGTAGGTTGTCATAATGTCCCGAGCAGGGGCCGCCCACCACACCGCCCGCCTTTGTCGGGTGGTATGTATCACCACTTGCTCCGGGAGGTGGGGAAGAGACGGTTGAGAGTTTTGGCGGCAAATGCAAGTACATTACCCTATATGGTTGTCGCCAATGCCGGCGATTCGTCGAGCAGGGGCCGCCCACCACAGCGCCCGCCTTTGTCGGGTGGTATGTATCACCACTTGCTCCGGGGGGTGGGGAAGAGACGGTTGGGAATTGTGGTGATGGTGGCGGGACTACTGCTGGTACCGGGGTTTGGGGGTATTGGGCAGGAAGTACCGGCGAATGGGAATTATGGGGCCGACATGGGGTATCAGGCAGAGCCGGCGAGCTTGGCGCCTGCGGCGGGGGAGGGCTATTACGGGGGTGATATGGCCTATCCGGTGCAAGTCGGCGGGTTATCACCTGCGGGGACGAGCGGCTTGCCGGCGGAGCCGCTCCCGCAGGCGGTTCCGGGGCCGGCGGCGGGGACCGGGCGGCCGGTGCGGCAGTATAAAGAGGCGGCGGTGTTTAAGGGGCGGGAGAAGGGGCCTTATGCGGGGAGCGGGGCGGGGGAGCCGGGGATAGCGGGGTTTGATCAGGAGATGACCCAGCGGTATATCAATCAGTATTCTACCGCCGGAGGGCTGCAATGGCTCGGACAGGTGATGCGGCGGGCATCGCCGTATCTGCCGTTTATCAGGGGGGAAATTGAAAAGCGGGGGTTGCCGGGGGAATTGATATACTTGCCGGTGATCGAATCAACCTATGTGGCCACGGCGGTAAGCAGGTCCGGCGCTATGGGACTCTGGCAGTTTATGAAGAACAGTATCGGCGGTTATGGTATAAAAATCGACGACTGGACCGATGACCGGATGGATTTCTGGAAGTCCACCGAGGGGGCGCTCCGCAAGCTGGAGGATAACTATAAAGCCCTTGGAGACTGGCCTCTGGCGCTGGCGGCGTATAACGCGGGGCTTGGGGGGATAAACCGGATTATTAAACAGTCGGGCGCCAAAGATTACTGGGTACTGTCGGAAAAGAAGCTCCTCAAGACCGAAAATATCCAGTATGTGCCCAAACTGCTGGCGGTGTCCTATATTCTGTCCAACCCACGGCGTTTCGGCCTGGACCTGGACTGGTCCGAGGACCCCCAATGGAAGCGGATCACGGTGGCGAAGCAGGTTGATTTGGAGCTGCTCGCCGCCGAAGCGGGAATTGCGGCGGCGGGTCTTAAGGAAGCGAACCGGGAACTCCTGTACGGGATTACCCCCCCAGGTTCCTATTACCTTAAGGTACGCGCCGCCGAAGAAGCGGCCGTGACGGACGCTCTGGGCCGGACCGATGTAAGCCTCATCCGGTATCACTATCATACGGTGCGGTACGGAGATACCCTGTCGGCGCTTGCCCGGCAGTACGGGGTGCAGGTAGATCAGATCAACTCCGCCAACCCCGGCGTACAGGCCCGGTACCTGCAAATTGGGCAGCGGCTCAGGATTCCCGCCTTACGGGAGGCTTCGGTGAAGCCCGATTCAACGAAGCCCGATTCAACGAAGCCTGTTTCAACGAAACTTGTTTCGACGGAACTTGTTCCGGCAAAGTCTGCGGCGCAGATCTCCGGGACAAAGCCGGGCCCGGTGGGGAGGAGCGGTACCATAGCGTTTACCGGGACCCACCTGGTGAAGCGGGGGGAAACCCTCTGGTCCATCGCCCTGGCCTACGGCGTGGGTTGGACAGAATATAGGACACCGCCAGCAGTTTGGGCACATACTGGATATTTTCGGTCTTGAGGAGCTTCTTTTCCGAC
>BNVD01000033.1 GCA_025997835.1 Spirochaetia bacterium | reverse complement strand
CGGTGGTACAAAGTCCCGGTGGGGTCGCCCTATCTTGAAAGCCCGTGGACGCGGGGAAATACCTTTGAAGCGGGGTTGCAAATGGGCTTCTATCCCCGTCCCTTCCTGGCTTTGCAGACCGAGCTGCTGATCACCCAGGAAAACGCCCTTTTCCGTTCTCCTACCATTGTTGATGGGGAATTGGCCCTCCCCAGCGATCTCAACCAGGACCTGTCACTTCAGATCCCCCTACTGCTGAAAGGAGTCATCAAATTAAAAAACAACCGGTTCTCGATTTTCCCCTTGGGCGGGGTGTTCGTAACCGTGGCCTTTGGCAAATACAAATCCTCTCTTCCCCTTGGTTTTTCCGCGGGGCTGGGCATGGGTGTACGCCTGGGAGAGCGGGGAAACCTGTTTTTCGATACCCGCTATTCACAAGATTTCGGGTTTACCCAGCGCCAGGACGGGACCGACGCGTACTGGCGACAGATAATCACGGTGTCCGCCGGATATGAATGGGGTTTCAAAAAGAGAGAAACCAAGAAACAGAAAACGGCGGCGCCGGAAACCGAAACCGCCGCTCCAGATGAGGCCGCCTCAGAGCCGTGGTAACCCATAAAAACCACCTGCAAATACCGGCAATTCAATTTCCTTAAGGGAATCTCTAAAAACTTCAGTTTTTAGAGATTTACCGCTTAAATCGGACTTTAGTCCGTACGGTGCCCTTAAGACACGCTTGCGCGTACCGGTCATGGGCGGTACTATCTACATATCATGGATATCTTGACACTGGGTAATGATCTGCTGCGGCAAAAGGCGGAGCCGGTGAGGCCGATTGGGGCGGAATATGTGGGGATTGCGGAGGAGATGATTGAGGCGCTCCACGCGGGGAAGGGTATAGGATTGGCGGGCCCCCAGGTAGGGCTCTCAAAGCGGATTTTTGTGGTTCAGGTTGAGGGGGAGGCGCCCCGGGTGTTTATCAATCCGACGATTATCGGGACTTCCCAGGACTTGGTTAAATATGAAGAGGGGTGTTTGTCGATTCCCGGCATTTGGGCGGAGGTGATGCGGCCGGCGGCGGTGAAGGTGCAGGCCTGGAACGAGAAGGGGCGGCCCTTTACGCTGGATGCGGAGGGGATTCTGGCGCGGGTGATTCAGCATGAGTACGATCATCTTGAAGGGATGCTGTTTATTGACCGGCTTTCGGTGCCCAAACGGGACCGGGTACTGTTGAAATACGAGAAACGGCGGGTACGACAGCACCCGCCGAAAGCGTAGCAGAAAGCGTACGGGAATGCGTATTTTGTTTGCGGGGAGTCCTGCGATTGCGGTTCCGGCGTTGCGGGCTTTGGCGGCCCTTGAGCGGGAGGGGGTCTGCGTCCTGGCGGGGGTGCTGACGAACCCGGACTCGGCCAGAGGACGGCACGGAAAGCCGGAACCCACTGAAGTGGGGGCTGCAGCGCTGGAAGCAGCGGCGGAGCGGGGAAATTCCGCGGGGATGCCGGTTTTAAAGTTTGAAAAGCTTGATGGAACGGCACGGGAAGCGGCGGCGGCCCTTGAGGCGGACCTGCTCGTTTCCTTTGCCTACGGGCGTATTTTTGGGCCCCTGTTTTTGGGGCTTTTCCCCCTGGGGGGGATCAATGTGCATCCTTCTTTGCTGCCCAGGTACCGGGGGCCAACCCCTATTCAGGCGGCTATTTTGAACGGGGATACGGAGACGGGGATTTCCATCCAACAGTTGGCGCTGGAAATGGATGCGGGGGATATTCTGGCAAGTGAACGGTTCCCCCTCTCGGGGCGGGAGACGGCGGAGACGTTGAGCGTCCTTGCGGCGGAACGGGCGGCGGGGATGTTGGCCGCCGTGGTCCGGCGCAGTGCGGCGGAAGGCGCCGTCGCGGCAGGACAGCGTCAAAACCCGGCAAAGGCGGTGTATTGTTCCCTCCTTACGAAGGAAGAAGGGCGTATCGACTGGAAGCAGAGCGCCCGGGAAATTGACCGCCGAATCCGGGCGTTTACCCCCTGGCCTCTTTGCCTGACCCGGCATGGGGAGGCGGAACTGTACGTGCTTGCGGGGCGGCCTTTTGATAGCGCGATGGAGAACGGCGCGGCGCCGGGAACGGTGTTGGGCGTAGACAAACAGCACGGTATCCTGATACAAACGGGAGACGGAATTTTTGCGGCGGAACGCCTGCAGTACCGGACGAAAAAGGCGCTGGATTGGCGTTCTTTTTTAAATGGATCCCAGACCTTAATCGGGTCCCGGCTTAAATAGGGGTTGAATAGAGGTTGATATGACATTTCCCAGGATAAATCTCAAGGCGATGGAAGATCATGTGACCGGCCATACCCGGCTTTTCATCACCACGACTTTCGGTCTGGTGGTTTTTGTGGGGGTGGTGGCCCTGGTTGTCTTTTTTTTCGCCCTCCGGGGTGCGGAACAGGCCATGGTACCGGATGTACAGCACAAGGACCTGATTCAGGCGCTGCTGGAATTACAGGAAAAGGAACTGTACCCCCGGATTCAGATGCGGTTTTCTCAAACTGCGGAGGGACGGGGAACGGTGCTGGAGCAGAACCCCCGGCCGGGGACCATCGTCAAGGCGGGCCGCCGGATCCGGCTGGTGGTAAGCCAGGGGGCAGTGGTAAATTCGGTGGAGGACTACCGGGGCCGCAGCCTTGAGGAAGTGCGGCTGGATCTGAAGACCCTCTTCGCCGCGGCGTCCCTGCCCCTTATCACCATAAAAGAACCGGCTATGTATGAATTTTCTTCCGAAACGCCGGGGACCGTTTTACAGCAAAGCCCCGAACCGGGTTCCCCCGTTGCAGGGCCGGTCACCCTGGAATTCGTGGTAAGCCGGGGGCCGTTACATACCCAGACGCCCGCCCCGGATCTAACCGGGCTCTCGCCTCAGGCGGCACTGAAAAAACTTGCGCCCCTGGGGCTCGGTTTCCAGTTTTCCCTGCGGCCTGCAAGCGGTAACGAGAAGCCGGGAATGGTGGTTGAGCAGGACCCCGCCAAAAACACGATGGTGGAATCGGACAAGGCGGTGAATCTGGTGATTGCGTCCCCTCTGGAAAGCAAAAACGGCGATGTGTTCGGCCTCTTTACCTATACCATGCCGGAAAACCCCTACCCGCTTCCGGTACGGCTGGAAACGCTGCCCCCCGGCGGCGGTTCTGCGGGCGGCGAACGAACCCTCCTCGCGGAAACCGATTTTGCCGGGGGAACCTTCACCTTCCCCTATCAGCTGCCGCCGGACTCCACCCTGATCCTCTCGATGCTTAACCGGGAACTGTACCGGGAAAAGGTGCAGATCAGGATGGAAGCGTTGTCGTTGGATGAGCTATAGCGGCAACAAGTCTCAATTTTGAATAGAGCAGAGTAACGCAAGGGTGCCTGGCCCCCCCCTTGCCGGGTCAATAGCGCGGTCCCTTCGCCGGGACCGCGCTAAACCGGTCTTTTTCCATTAGGAGTTTGGTTCCAGCTTGATGAAACAAATTTGCCCTTCTTTGCTTGCGGCTTTGCCAATAGCAACAGTTCCGCTTACAACTTCGGAATAAACATAGAAATCGCCGCTTGCTGTACCGGAGTGATCGGTGCCGCCTACCTTAACCGGATCTCCATTATTTAAGTACAAGGTCAGCGTCATTGTTATGCCCTCTGGAACGGTAATGGTAATCGTTTGGTTGCTCTTCATTTTGATCGCGTGTGTAGCAGAGAAACCATCCAAAGTTTTAACGGCTGCCTGTGCATCATTGGCAATTTCGACCGTCCCAAAGATGCTATTAACATTATAGGTGGAACTACCCGGCACGGTCCCGGTCGTCCAAACCCTTTTGCCGGTCAGATACGCGTATATCGCATTGGGAAGTCCATCGGACGAGGGTGGACTTCCCACGCCGCCGCCCTCCACATCGCCTTCGTCAGGGTTATCGTCCGGATCTTCGGGCAGGGACGTGCCGCCGCCGGAACTACCGGTATCGGTTGCCGCGCCGAGGTTCTGTACGGATACCAGGTCTGAGGTATAGCCCACCAGTTTGGACTGCAAAGAGGTATTTACCGCATAGCTTGAGTCGTCGGCAGTGGTGAAGGTAAACGCGAAGTTACCGCCCCAGTAGCGCCCGGCGTACTTCTTTACATTGGCCATAGCCGTTGCGGGGCTGTCCGCCGTGTAGGTGTAGAAACCGGCGGCGGTGTCGAAGTTGTTGTAGGTTTTTCCGCCCTGTTTCGTCGTAATGCCGGAAGGTACCGTGTCGTTCCGGTTTGTTACCTCGTAGGCGTCGAATTCCACCGGGTTGCTCGAAGCGTTATAGGGCGCATACCGGGAGCTGTTATCCATAGTATTGTTGTAGGCCTTTATGATACCGCCGTCTTCACCGCTAAAGGTACCCGCCGCGCCGTTATAGACATCGGTTCCCTGTTTGGAAATCATCATGGGGTTCTTGGAATTCTTAAAGTAGTTGCCCTCCGCAAACACCGATGCTCCGTAGGTTGCGCCGATGCCGTACTTGGCAACGCCATCGTAGTAGTTATTGTACACGTGGACGGTGTGGACCCGCACCCGCGGGTGGCGGCTGTCGGAGTGATCGTACCAGTTATGGTGCAGGGTCAACAGGCCCGGACCGCCGGCGGGGCCGTTTTCCTTGTTTCCCACAAGGTGGGTCTTGCCGTTATCCCAGAAGTGGTTGTAGGAGAAGGTCACGTAGGTAGAACCCTTGGAGTCCATAGCGCCGTCGCCCTTTGCCTGGTCGGCATCCCCTCCGGCTTGGCCGTAGAAGAGGTCGCAGTTGTGGACCCAGATATGGTAGTTTTTCGATTGCAGACCCACATCGTCGCCTTCGTCTGCCGCAGTCTGCATAAAGCCGATGTTGTTGATTTCAATATTGTTCGCGCCTTTAAGCCGTATGCCCCAGCCGTAAGCAACCGCATCATCCCCCACCCCTTCAATGGTGGTATAGGTAGTGGTAGAATTCTTGTTTTCAAATACTATGTCGCCCGAATACGTGGTAGCGGGAATACCTACCTTTCCTATCAGGCGTATGATAAGCGGGCGGGATTCGTTGCCCTTCTTGGCGCCATCAATTATGTTCTGCAAGCCGATTTTTTGTACTTCGGTACTCGCGTTATCCTGCCGCATCCCCAGCGTTACGGTGTCCTTGTTGCTGTCCGCCACGTAGATGATCCGGGCGTTCGCCTTTGGCGTCCCGTCAAGTTTGTACCCGCCGGGCACCGTGTTTTCCGCGAAAGCGTACCCACTCCGGTCATGGGCCGTCACCGTCACGCTGGTTTCCGACGCGTTCACTTCCCGCGCCGTTCCGCCTATCACGGGCACTACCTTGATATCATAGCTGCCCGCCGCGATACCCATCACATCGGCACGGTAATAACTCTGAGCTCCGGTCAGCTGGTATTTCCGCACCAGAGGGTCGTCAATCTTGGTGTAGGAGGTCACACTCCCGCCTTTGTAGTACACGTTATAGCTCGCCGCGCCGGAGAACTCATTCCACTTGACATAGGCGGTCTCAAGCCAGCCTTCGGATGCCGTAATCTGCACCTTCGCCCCCGGTGCGACTGCGGTTACCGTAATGGTACACGTACCGGAAACGCCGCTGCCGTCTTTGGCGGTAGCGGTAATCGTCGCGCTTCCCGCGCTTGCGGCGGTGATAACGCCGGTGTTGGCATTCACCGAAACAACACCTCCATCCGCAGAAGTCCAGGTAAGCCCTTTATTCGTCGCATCGGACGGCAGCACTGAGAAGGCTACCGTCCCGGTAAAGCCCTCGTCCACGGTTTTCCCGGTCAGGGTGATTGAGGTGACCGGTACCGGGTCAGGGGTGCCGCCGCCTGCCGCATTGACGGTAACCGTTGCGGTTCCCGATATACCGCTGCCGTCTTTGGCCGTTGCGGTAATCGTCGCGCTTCCCGCGCTTACGGCGGTAATCACGCCGGTGTTGGCATTCACCGAAACAACGCCTCCATCCGCAGAAGTCCAGGTAAGCCCCTTATCCGTTGCGTTGGCCGGCAAAACCTGGGACACCAGCGGCCCGGTAAAGCCCACCTCCACCGTTTGCCCGGTGAGGGTGATCTCACTGACCGGCACCGGGGACACTTCAACGGCATTGACGGTTAGCGTCAGAGCCGCCGCCGGGTGTCCGCCGCCGGCGTCAAGGCCCTTGGCCCTTGCGGTTATGGTTACGGTGCCGGCCTTTTTGGCAGTGATTGTACCATCCGCGTCTACCTCTGCCGCCGTCTCATCGCTGGAAGACCAGTCTACCTCTTTTACCGTGGCGTTAGCGGGAGCTACCGTCGCCAGCAGGGTATCGTCCGTCTCACCCGCGTCCAGGGTCAATGCGGTCTTGTTTAAGGTGACGGCGCTTACCGGGACCACCACTTCACCGGCTTCCAGTATTTGAAGTACGAGGATTCCTTTCACCAGACTTTCGGTCGTTGCCGTGATGGTTACTTCGCCTTTTTTCAGGGCAGTTACCTTACCGGCGGTATTCACCGTGGCCAATGTTTCATCGCCGGATTTCCAGGTGACTTGTTCACCGGCAAGGCTGCCGGGAGTTACCGTAACGCCCAATGCAACGGTTTCACCAACACGCAGAACCGGCTGATTGACGCCCGCAGGCAGGGTTATCACCAGCGTTGGGGTCACGTTTTCACCCGCTTCCAGTATATACAGGGTGCAGGTCCCTCTCGCCGGGCCTATGACAGCCTTTGCGGTGATGATCACGGTTCCGGCTTTTTTGGCGGTTACCGTACCGTCAGTGGCTATTTCGGCCAATGCCGGATCGCCGGAAGCCCAGACGACCGACGTATCGGGCAGCGTCGCAGGCTCCACTGCGGCGGTTAATTTGAGGGACTCGCCCACACGCATAACCGGCTGATTGACATCCAGCGGCAGGGCTATATCGACCCTGGCGCTGACGACCGGTGCGGGGTCTACCGAATGTTTACAGCCGCTTATCACAAGAAAAACCAACGGCAGCAGAATTGCCGCCGCCAGATTCAGTCTGCGGACCGCCGGTCCGGTACAACTAACGTTACGTACGCTTTTCATAATCTCCTCCTGATTACTTGCCGGGAAAGCCCGTTTAACCTGCAAAACCCCCACAGGGCTTCGGTTAAATCGATACCATCCCTGTATATAATTCTACCCCCTGCGGCAATAAGATGCTGTCAATGTTTTTCACTTTTCCGATATGTTGATAGTCAACTATTCAGGAGGAAACGAGCGTGAAACGAGTATATAGCGGATGTTTCTGGCCTATAACGGCCCGTATTACTCCAAAACCATGACCAAAAAGCGCCCGCGAACCGAGCGAATCTCAAATCCGCCATCCGGCGCAGTATTACTGATCCCGAAAAAACCCCGGTCCCAGGGTAATGCATCCAGCGGCCACTTGAGGCCCCGGCTTTCCGCCTGCCACGGCCCAATCCCCAGGGGAAACACCGACACCCCCTCCCCTCCCCGCGTAAGGGAAAAAACATCCCCCTCCCGGAGACCGCGTATATCTTCCCGTGCCGTTACCCACCGGTCCGGCGTCCGCTCCCGCTCAAACAGGGCCCGTATCGCCAACAGGTGATCCGTCCTGCCCCCGCCCCCGCCGATAAGCCAGGTCTCGCCGCAGCCCTCGTCCCACAACAAAGCGAGCGCCAGTTCCGTATCGGTATAATCCTTGTCGCGCCCATACCGGCGCACCCTGTCCGCCGGGTACTTTTCCAGCCGCCCGGTATCATCCAGCGAATCCATATCGCCGACAACCCAATCAACGGTGATACCCGACTCTTCGGCGGCAATAAGCCCCGAATCGGCGGCAACGATTATGGGCGCGTTGGCAAGCGCAACAGGGATCGTACAGGTTGTATCCGCTCTACCCGCCTCATCCATAAGTTCCCGGCGCCGCGTAGCAGACGGCCCTTCCCCGCCGATAAACGCGATTCCCCGCCGTACGCCCTGCGCTTGTTCCATAGGGATTGAGTATAGTATAGTACCCCCCAAGGGACAACATCGCGTGGACATTCATCCTGTATTGAAAGAAGTAGCCGGCCAATTTACCGCCCACGGAAAACAAGTTTACCTTGTAGGGGGCGCCGTGCGCGATCTCTTCCTGGGTAAAAAAGCCCAGGATTGGGACCTGGCCACCGACGCGAAGCCGGAAGAAGTAACGGCCATCTTTCGCCGGGTCATCCCCACGGGCATCAAACACGGAACCGTCACGGTGCTGTACAAAGGCCATTCCCTGGAGGTAACCACCTTCCGCACCGAGTCCGATTACCGCGACGGCCGCCGCCCCGATAAGGTTTTATACGCCGCCACCATCGAAGAAGACCTTTCCCGCCGGGACTTCACCATGAACGCCATCGCCCTGGAACTGCCGGGGGGGCGCATTACCGACCCCTTCGACGGCGCGGGGGACATCAAACGCCGGGTCATCCGCTGTGTGGGAAAGGCGGATGAACGGTTCAATGAGGACGGCCTGCGGCCCCTGCGGGCGGTACGCTTCGCCAGCCAGCTTGATTTTACGGTTGAGGATGCGACTCTGGCTGCCATACCCGGCGCCAGCAACACCACCGTCAAAGTATCCCCCGAACGCATCCGGGATGAGCTGGACAAGATCATCTCAAGCCCCAAGCCGTCAACAGCGTTCCTGCTGATGGAAAAGGCCGGCCTCCTCGCACTATTACTACCGGATCTTGCCGCCTGCCGGGGAGTAGAACAGAAGGGCTTCCACCGTTTCGATGTACTGGACCACTCCCTCCTCGCCTGCGACTACGCCGCCCGGTGCAATTTTTCCCACACCGTCCGCCTCGCCGCCCTGTTTCACGACATAGGCAAACCGGCGGTCCGCAAACTCGACGAATCGGGGATATGGACCTTCTATCAGCATGAACAGGAATCCTCCAGGATCGCCCGGAAAATTTTCAGACAGTATCGCTACCCCAATGCCATAAGCGGCGCCGCGCTTCACCTGATTGAAGAACATATGTTTCATTATGAAGACACCTGGAAAGACGCGGCGGTACGCCGTTTCATTATCCGCACCGGAGAAGAAACCCTGCCGGAACTCTACGACCTCCGCCGCGCCGACGCCTACGGAACCACCGGTTCCGGCGGAACCACAGGAGTGTCACCGCCCGCAGATTTCCTCCTCCCGCTGATAAACCGCGTAGACGCCATCCTGACCCAAAGCAGGGCCTTTTCCCTCAAGGACCTCGCCATTACGGGCAAAGACCTCATGGCAATCGGCGTACCGCCGGGAAAGCGCATGGGGATTATCCTGAACGAGCTGCTTGAAACCGTGGTGGACGACCCGGCGCTAAACACGCAGGAAAAACTGCGGGAAATCGCGGGAAAGCTGAACGCACGGTATGGGGAATGAGTGGGGACATGAGCTGTCTGCCCCGGACGTGCCTGGTTTTTGTCAATAGGGCGTTCTGGATAAACCAGGAATTCAGAATTTAACCACGGACCTCACAGACAACACGGACTCGTTCTTTTCTGTCTTTTTTATGTCTGTGTGGTCCGTGTGGTCCGTGGTTAAACTTTGAATTGCTACCCACCTTACGCGGCTTGATTTTTTTCCCTGTTTTGATGATTATTATGGATATTCTATACGGAGGCGTGTCATGGCGGAGGAAAAGAAGAAACGGGGCAGACCGGCAAAGGATACGTCCGCCGCCAAAGTTGTCTCCCCGCCCCCCCCTCGCAGAGGCCGCCCCCCAAAGACATCTAATGATAGAGCCGCCAATGAGCAAACGCTAACCACCCTTAAGATGCCTTTTTATTTTACCCTTGGAAAAGCGGAAGCAAATGTTCCCGGCGCCAGAACCTTTCTCCGGTTTCATAGTCTGAAAGGCGGCGCGGCGGTTCCCGATTACCGCCGCTTTACCGGGACCGAGCGGGAACTGCTTAGGGAATTCCGCGCCCGGTGCAATGAGCGGGAACAGGGGTATACCATCAACATGGACGGGACGGCGGACGAGGGTACCCTCTACGATCCCGGCGATCATCTTGCCGCCCTTGCCCTTTCCGCAGGTTTACTGCGTGATCGTAACGGTACGCCTCTGGTTGAGGCGGATGGTCTTTACCGTTGTACTCTGCATATACAAGATATGCAGTTGGGCATACAGGACGACATGTCGGAGGGCAAGCCATCCGTTGATGGCAAGCCATCCGTTGATGGCAAGCCATCCGTTGATGGCAAGTCATCCGTTGATGGCAAGTCATCCGGTACAGAAACAGTAACCGTATCCCTGGCGCTGATGGATGATGAGGGCGCACTTATTCCGGTAATACCTAAAGAATTTTATACCCTGTCCCGGCGGCTTGGGGTGTATAAAAACAAACTGTATCACCTGGAAGATCTGGGGATGCGCTGGGCCGAAACCGATTGGCTTTTTACGAAGATGCCCCGGCAGGATCTCTGCGCATTTCTCTCGCTGGTGTTTTCAGGGTTCACGGGTTTGGAAATACGGTACGAAGGCTGGACCGTCCGGCACGTGAGGCCCGCCCATGCCCTGCCGGGCCTCCTCTTTATGGAGATTGACAAGTACGGCTACCTCCATGTGCGGCCCATCAGTTTTCTGCGGAACCTGCCGCCCCTGTTTCTTGAGAACGAGGAAATCGTAACGGTGGTGGAGATGGATGAAACCGCCAAAACCTTCGGCATTGCGGAGGTGATCTTTCCGCCGCCGCCTGAGGATGATTTCCGAAACCTCCTATATAGAGGAAACCGTGGTGATAAATCGAACGCAAAAAACCAGATACACGAGGAAAACGGCCGCTTTATCATAGCGCCGGAATTTGCGGCAAAGTTTTTCGGCGAATCGATCATGGAACTGTCGGAGCGGTTTGCCCTGCTGCAATCCCAGGTCCTTTCGGAGTACCGCCTCCATTTTTCAACACCAAAGGTACGCATTTCTATGGGCAAGGGTATTGACTACCTTTCCGGGAACGCCGATGTGGAACTTGATGGACAAACCTTTTCTTTTGCCCGGTTCATGGACGAATACCGGCGCAATTCCTTTATCACCCTTGCGGATGGCAGCCACAGTTTTCCCGACAAGCGCACCATGGACCGGCTTGACCGTTTGGTGTCCCGGCTCAAGGGGGACGAGGAAACAGTAGAACTGTCGTGGTTTGATGTGCCCCTCATCATGCAGGATGAATCCATCGAAATAAGCGGGGCCGCCTGGGAAGATGCCCGCAGTTTCTTTACCGGCTACAACACTATCGCCGGCAGAAAAGGAAAGTGGTCTTTGAGTGAAGGAACCCTGCGGCCCTATCAGGAATACGGCGTCCGCTGGCTCGATTACCTCCGGGAACACCGCATGGGGGCCTGCCTTGCGGACGAAATGGGGCTGGGTAAAACCATTCAGGTAATTGCTTTACTGCGCGCCCTGTACAAAAGCGGCGAAACGGGAACGGTACTGATACTGTGCCCCAAGTCGCTGGTGTTTAACTGGGCCGCCGAGCTTGACCGCTTTGGCCCGGAGCTTCCCTACACGGTACACTATGGATCAGGCAGGGCGTTTGAGGCGGCGGGCAAGAAAGAATTCCGCGTCCTCCTCAGTACCTATGCTACCCTCCGCAGAGATGTTGAAGACTTTACGACAATAGAGTTTCTCTACATTATCCTCGATGAATCGCAGAACATCAAAAACATATCCACACAAACCAGCGCGGCGGTGTTAAGCCTCCGCGGTTTGTACCGGCTTGCCATGAGCGGCACCCCGGTAGAAAATAACCTTTCGGACCTGTACAGCCTGTTCCGCTTTCTCAATCCCCTGTTTTTCGGTTCAGAAAAACTGTTTACCCAACGCTACCTCAAACCGATTCAGGAGAACGGCGACGAAGACGCGTTGAAGGACCTCCGGGCGCGTATCTATCCCTTCATGCTCCGTAGGCTTAAACGGGATGTGTTGAAAGAACTGCCGGATAAAACCGAAGAAACCGCCTACATAGAACTGGAGCCGGAGCATCTGGAGATATACCACCGGCGGCGGCTTGAATACAAAAACCTTATCGACGGCATCATCAGTAAAGGTGAGTACAGTAAATCATCCATGATCATCTTCAAGGTTCTGGGTGAACTGCGCCGCCTTGCCAGCGTCCCCGAATCGGAGGGTGATTACGGGAAGCCCTCGGCAAAGCGGCTGTACCTTAGGGATATGATCGCAGAACTCGTGGAGAACGGCCACAAATGCCTCATCTTTACGAACTTTTTGGCCCAGGTCGATTTGGTAAGCCGGGATCTTGCGGAGATGGGGATTGCCAATTTAGTGATGACCGGCGCCACCGTGGACCGGCAGGCACTGGTCCGGCGTTTCCAGACCGACCCTGAGGTTAAGGCGTTTATCATGACCTTAAAGACCGGCGGCTCGGGGCTTAACCTTACCGCAGCGGATTATATTTTTATTCTGGACCCCTGGTGGAACAGTGCCGCCGAAGCCCAGGCGGTAGACCGCAGCCACCGCATAGGACAGGTAAACCCCGTGTTCTGTTTCCGCCTTATCGCCAGAGATACTATCGAAGAGCGGATCATGGAACTCCAGAAGCGGAAGTCGGACCTTGCCGGGGCATTACTTTCCGATGACGCGGGATCGCTCAAGGCCCTGAACGCCAGCGAAGTGGCGTATCTGGTGGGGGATTCAAATGAGTAGCGGTACGGTGCATACCGATATGACAGCAATTCCGAAAAAAATTGAAACCCGTAAACCCGCTTTTCTCCTGCCGGAAGATCAATTAAAGGGACAGTTGACAGCAGCGCTGCAAGACTTTACCGTTGACTATCTTCAGGATCTGTTGCACTGTCTTTTCAAGATCGAGAAGGGTAAAGCATACAAGTCAAAGGCGGTTTTGCTTAGAGAAGCGGCGGCGGCTCTGTGCTTTACGGATATCGAAATATTCAATTGCTGGTTTTATTCCCTTCCGCCAATGACTCAAGGCATATTATGGTATATCACCTTTAACGAATATGTAAGCGTAGAATATATTGAAGCGCGGTACGGGGCTTTAATTGTCACACAGAAAAAAGATTATTGGCGGCCCATTTTGATCCTTAATCCTGAGGCCAACCTTGATTTTCTTGTGCTGTCTGAACATCACGGACACCTGACACTGGCTATGGCCCGGTATCTGCGCACAACCCTCAAGCCCTGGTTTGTCCCGCCGCCTGAAGCCTTACTGGAATACTGCATCTTCTCCGGGCAGGAGAAGAAATCCGCCTCAAAAGAGCGGGCGGAGCAGAGGCCCGGCGTACCGGTTTATGATAACAGTATCGCTGTCGCAGAATCATTTCCGTTGTTATGTGACCGGCTTAGGGTTATGCTTGAGGGGATGAACGGTCAGGAAAAAGAAAAGGCGGTACGCGGTTTCAAGAAAAGACCCATTGCCGAATTGCAGGCATCCTCGGCTTTTTTGTCCTTCCCGATGGGCGGCATCTATGCGCCCGACAGTATCGAGCTTACCGCCCGGTTTATGCTGCTCATGAAGAACTACAAGGTAAGCCGCCCCGAAAACGCGTATACAGAGATACGGAATTTAATACGGCAGTTTTTTAGCACGGAAACAAAAAACCCCAATCAGTGGCACTCACCGGACCGGAATTTCCTTGAATGTTCCCTGCTGATGGACCACCTTACACGAACCGCCGGATATTACCTTGATGAGGATAAACACCTTCCCCCTTCCCGTATAATCTTGAAAGAAGTGCTGTATAAAATTGCCGAAGACGGCAGGCGCTTTGACGCGGCCAAGCTCGCGGATTATCTTGCTTTCAATTATGATTCATTTGTTTTCTGCAATAAGGCTTATGAGCAGTCCTATAAACTAAAGGCAGACACCATTAAAATTGGCGGTTTGGTGTATACACACGATGACTACACCGATTTGAATCCGACCAGAATTTTCCGTAATGATTTTATTGTCAAGCCCGTGTTCAAAGCGTATCTCTATTTGTTTGCAAGCCTGGGGCTTCTTGAAATCACCCAAAAAGAGCCGCCACTTGTCCGCACCTTAAAGAAGGAGAAACTTCCCCTTTCTCCCTACGATTCCCTTGACACCGTAAAGATTACCGAATTCGGCCGCTGGTGTCTGGGGCTCACAGACAAGCAGCCTGCGCTGCCGAAACAGCAATACGAAGCCATTGCGGACAGGGAACTGTTTCTGGTAACGGTGCGGGGAAAATCTCTGGAACGAAAGGTGTACCTCGACCGCATAGGCCAGAAACTCGGGGAAGACCGCTGGCGGATAAGCGCCGGTTCGTTTATTGCGGAGGCAACACACAAAAAAGAAATTGAAGAACGGGTTGCATCATTTAAGCGGCTTATCGATCCCAAACCGGAGCCCCATTGGGAAGCGCTGTTCCAAAGGGTTTGCTCCCGTGCGGGCCTGTTCAACGAAAAGCGAAACGATGTTCATGTCTACAGCCTTCCCGACGACAAGGCGATACGGGAAGAACTGCTCTCCGATCCGGCGCTAAAAACCATAGCCCTGCGCTGCGAGGGGAATATGCTGGTGGTACCATCAAAAAAAATGAAACCGTTTTTGGCCTTCCTTGGAGAGCACGGGATTGCGTGGTTTGCGTAAGCTATATAAAAATCACCATGCTTGCTTTTTGTTCACCCCTGTGGTATCATAATAATAGAGGTTAAAAACATGGGAAAGATCAAAGAGCCTGCCAATCTGTCACCGCGAATCAAATGGCTGCGGGAATTTTATTTTAAGGGCGCAGACCGCGGCTGGACTAACGAGTTCCGTCCTTTTACCACCGGGACGAAGTGGGACAAGAATTACAACGAGATGACCTTCTATGTGGTGCCGGAAACCTACGCGTTTTTCAAGGTTATGAATCAGGGCTGCCGCCAGGGGGCGATTCAAATTGAAACGCCGCCGGATTTTTACGAGCGGACCATCGCCGAACGGCGGGCATGGTTTATCAAAAAAGCGATGGTGGACTATGTGCCCCAGGAGATACTGCCGGGGGACCTCCTCTGCGGCGCGGTGTTCAATCTGGCGGCGAGCCATTGCCTTTCCCGTGAGGAAGCAAAGCGCAAAGACGGACAGTTAAACGGGGATACGGGACTTACCCGGCGGACCATTGAGTTCCATGACCGGGGCTACGGAAACTGCGGTCCCACGAGCGGTCATATCATTCCGGGCTACGAGATTCCGGTAAAGTACGGATTTAAATATATATACGAAAACATTAAAACTGCGTATGAAAAACTTTCTTCTTCGGAGCAGCAGGGGAAAAAGGGCGGGCAGCTGCGGGCCATGATGGAAGCGGCGCTGATGCCCAAAGAACTGGCGGGAAAGTACGCAGAACTCTGTGAAAAACGTGCGGCCAAAGAAAACGATCCCGCGCGAAAAGCAGAACTTCTGCGCATGGGCGCCAACATGCGGAAGGTGCCCTGGGAACCGGCGGAAGATTTCTGGGAAGCCGTACAATCCCTGTTTAACTGTCCGTCTTTGCGCTTTGCTTCCTCACGGGAAAGATCAAAGAGCCTGCCAATCTGTCACCGCGAATCAAATGGCTGCGGGAATTTTATTTTAAGGGCGCAGACCGCGGCTGGACTAACGAGTTCCGTCCTTTTACCACCGGGACGAAGTGGGAC
>BNVD01000032.1 GCA_025997835.1 Spirochaetia bacterium | reverse complement strand
CATCAAACTTACTTCCAAAGGCCCCATGATCGGTGAAATCGCCGCCCGCCTCTCCGGGGGCTATATGTCCGGCTGGACCTACCCCTACGCCTCCGGTGTTGAGGTAACCCGCGGGGCAATCCTCGCCGCCCTGGGCCAAAAGCCCGATGGCCTTACTCCAATCCGTTCCTGGACCTGCGCCGAACGGGCCTTTATCTCCATACCCGGCAAAGTCCGCTCCATCCACGGTGTTGAGGAAGCGCAAGCCGCCCCGCACGTCAAGAACCTGTTTCTCCGGGCCGAAACCGGTAGCCGGGTCACGTTCCCGGAAAACAACGTCTCCAAATGCGGTAACGTCATCGCGGCGGCCGCCGGCCGGGAAACCGCCGTCACTGCCGCTGAAGCCGCCGCCCGCTCGGTGCTGATCCGTCTGGAAGCGCCGGACAGCGAAACCGCCGCCTTTCTCGCCCAAAGCAAGGCCTCCCCGGCGGCTAAACCCGCCCCTGATCAGGATACCCGATACCCGCCGGATGCCGGGCATTCGGGGGATAGTTGGCGGCCTCCCAATGCTTTCGCCGTATCCCCGGACATCGCCGCCTTGCTCGCGGCCCTCCCCGATCCAGCCATTCCCGCAGATTCCACCGGCCCCCATTCCCCGGCCCTCGTCCCGTTCCCGGCATTTACCGAATCGGGACTTTTGGACTATACCGGCCGCTCTGTAGAAGCAAGCCTTGCGGCGGTAAGAACCATCACCGGCCTGGCGCTGCCGGTAAAACCCTATTCCGGCCCCGGCGGGGATACGGGGGGAGACTCCTTCTTCCTTGGCCGCCAATTCTGGGCCGCCCTCATCCGGGGCGGATATCAGGGGGCCGCCTACATTGTGGACCTCTCCGTCAGGACCCGCGAAGGATAACGGAGCATAGATGTCTAACCGGACCGGAAGGAGGCTTCCTTCCATAAGAAAACTTATGGACTTTAGTTTAATGGACTTTAGTTCGAACTGCCTCCTCCTGTTCCCCTTGCTCCTTATCCTTGGCATCGGACAATCCCTGTCCGCCCAGACCCTCGGCGTTGCCGCCGCCCAGCCGTCAACGGCAACGCCCAGCCCTCCCCTAAACGGTGTCCCGGTGTCCCCAGCTTTCCCTCCCAATGCGGCGCTTCCGTCCAGGGGCGAACCAACGCTCTCCCTGGACGAAACTCTCAGGCAGCTTTCGGTCTCCACGGGCAGTACCGCCGTCCAGTCTTCCGGTAACGGGGATACCACAAACCGCGCCGAACTCCGCTGGGACCCGTTCTTCGGTACCGGCGTCTTATCCGTAGCGGGCCATCAGGCCGCCTTTGACACCGGCGGTGAACCGGGTTTAACCATCCTGGACTCCCGGCAAATTTTCTCCCTCCCGTCCCCCTATCTCGAAGACGGGGCGCTTCGCTTCCCGGAAACCTTTGTGGCGGCCCTGAAACGGGCCTTCGACAACTCAATAGAGGATGATCAAACCCGGCTCCGTATCGCCGCCATCATCGTGGACCCCGGACACGGAGGTAAGGATACGGGAGCCCTGAGAACTCACACGGTAAACGGTAGGACCCTGAATGTAGTGGAAAAGGAGGTCAACCTCAACGCGGCAAAAATGCTCTATGCCCGGCTTCAGGCCGCCTACCCGGACAAACGGATACTCCTTACCCGGAACTCCGATACCTTTCCCAGCCTGGAAGACCGGGGAGTCCTGGCAAATTCAGTGCCCCTCAAGGATAATGAAGCCATCGTCTACATATCGATCCACGCCAATTCCTCCTTCGATAAAAAATCCCGGGGCTACGAAGTCTATTACCTCAGCCCGAACCTCCGCCGGAATGTCATCGACCGGGATCGCTACTCCGACAACATCGAGATCGTCCCCATCCTCAACGACATGATGGAGGAAGAATACACCACCGAAAGTACCATGATTGCCCAGTCCATCGAAAAACGGATCGGCGAGGCCATGGGCGGGAGCCTCCCGTCACGGGGCGTCAAGGCGGAGAATTTTGCCGTGGTCCGCAACGCCCGGATGCCTGCGGTCCTGGTGGAACTGGCTTTTGTGAGTAACGAGAAGGACGCACTCATCCTGACCGATGACGCGCTCTTGCGGAAACTCACCGATGCGATCTATAAAGGGATCACCGATTACGTTGGTACCTTTGAAGGTACAGGAGGATTTACCGTAAACCCATGATCGCCCTTCTTCAGCGTTCGCGCCAGGTCCTGGCCCGGTTTTTAAGCAAAGCACCGTACCGAAGGATCCTCTATATTGCCCTGCTCTGCGGTATCGCCCTGGTTGATTACCTCCATGCAGGGCAAGTCAGAAGAACCTTTGTCTTCTATTCGTTGGATGATGGCCGTGAGTCCCTGGAAGATCGTATGCTGCCCAAGACTCCATCGAAGGAGGCCGGGATACGGCAGTATGCGGAAGAACTCCTCCTGGGTCCCGCCGATCCCGGTTCCGCCCTGCTTTTTCTCCCGGAGACCAGGGTCCGGTCCCTGCTGTACCGGGACGGGGTGGTCTATCTGGACCTTTCCGAACAGGCGGCCTTGCCCGGCAAGACCGGTGGTACGGCGGCGGTTCACGCTTCGGCCTTACCGGTAACCCCGCTGTCGGCTGCGCCCCAAATCCTGCTTGACGGGGAAGGGGGGGAATGCTTCTGGAATTTGTATATCCTCAACGCGGGGATTAGGCGGAATTTTTCCTTTGTAAAGGATGTCCGGCTTTTTATTTTCGGAAACGAGGCGTACCCTGAAAAATTTGCAGAGATTTTTCGAAAAAATGATAAAATTACGTAAAAAGGGATTGACAAAATATTTGCATCCTGTAATACTTCTATTCATTAAGGTCTTAAATTCAAAGAGCATTATAAAGGAGCTGTGAATGAAACGGATATTCATTCTTGTCACTATCGCGTTGTTTACCGTAGGGGCGGTGTTTGCGGAGGAAGCCATACTTATTGACTTCTCCAAGCTTACCACCGACATTTATGTCGACCCAGGCAATCCTGGAGGTCCTGCCAACGGGGAACAAGAACCCAATCAGAACAAGCAAACCATGGTGGATTTTTCTGCCGTGGCCGGCGGAAGCTTCACCACGGAGCAAAAACAGCTCATGAAGACTTCGCTTGCCCTTCCCAACTGGAAGGTGGTGCTTGCATCGTCTTCCCGGACGGTGACCAACCAGAGTAGCAGTTATACTCAGGCGTCCACCTCCAAACAGTGGGGTACAGTCATGGGTATACGGGTCCATTTCCCGGTGGAGCCCTTCCATTCCTGGGCGCGGATTACCACCCCCTTTGATATTCCCGCGTATGACTGGACCGAAGTCAATGATGACGGACAGGTTGCGGAGCCTGAAAACGTGGACCGGTCAACTCCCAGCCGGTTTGAAGGTCCTGCCAGTGCGGATGATCCCAAAAAGGCTACAGGCGGATATGGTTTGATAAAGAACGTAGGAAGCATTAAGTCCATAGCGGCTAATGTCTACGGTCTTAACTTCCCCCACTCGCTTTCGGCGATTCTTATTGACGATAAGGGTATCGAAAAGGTCGTGTTCCTGGGGTATCTTAACTACGATGGTTGGGGGGAACTCATTTGGAATAACCCCGCGTATGTCAATGAAGTACGTAACCGGGAAATGCGGATCTATCCCCTCTACCCCGCATCGACTCCCTTTGTGAAGTTTGGCGGTTTCCTGGTCCAGCGTGACGGTGCTCATGAGGGCGGAGATTTTGTCGCCTACTTCAAAGATGTAAAGATCATCTACGATAAGGCGGTGCTTGATACCGACCGGGATATTGATGATGAAGCCGAGTGGGGCATCGTCAACAGCCGGGAAACCGATAAGAAGAAGTTTGAGATGGAGCGGTTTGGTCAGAATCAGGTACTGCAGTATCTGGAAAACCAGAAAAAAGCCCCTGAGGCCGGGTTTACCCCCACCGCAACAACCGGTGAAAATCAGTAAAGCCTGACATGGAGGCTGTCTGAAAATCCCCAGTGGTTTTTCAGACAGCCTTTTTTTATTAGAGTTGTTCGGAAACTTCAGTTTCCGAACAACTTCCGTTAAAAAACTGCAAGGCTTGTGTCGGACTTTTCGGACTTTTCGGACTTTAGTCCGCGTCCGCGTCCGCGATAACCAACCGGGTTGTCGAACAAGCTTATTGCCCAAAAAATTCATGAGCGAAAACAGCCATTTCCCCGATCAGACCAGACTTCGTGAAGAATACGATAAATACGCGGATGTCAGGTTTGCGATTGCCAAGGATATAGAGACGCAGCTTGAGCAAGCCCTGCGGAATGTACCCTCCCGTATATCGATCAAGGCCCGGTCCAAAGATTTTTACAGCTACTACAAAAAGCAGCTCCGGTTTCTGCGGCAGGCCGGCGGAGGGGCGGCGGCAGCGATCACCGATTTAATTGGTATCCGGGTGGTGTGTCCCTTTATCGAGGATCTTCCCCAGGTGGAGGCGATGATCCAGGAGACCTTTGAGGTTATTGAGGTGGAGCGTAAGGGTTCCAATCAGACTTTTAAGGAATTCGGTTACCAGTCTACCCACTTTCTGGTAAAAATCCCTACGGAAATTACCGAAAACCGGGGTTATGCCGGCTGTGACGTGGCGGAAATCCAAATCCGTACGATACTTCAGGACGCCTGGGCCGAAGTGGAACACGAACTGGTTTACAAAGCCGAGTTTACCCCCTTTGACGAGCCTTTGAAGCGCAAACTGGCGGCGGTGAATGCCAGCCTGTCCCTGGCGGACATCATCTTTCAGGAGATCAAGACCTACCAACGGCAGCTCTACGGTGAGTTGGCCAAGCGGCGGGATTCGTTTTATAAAAAGATCGAAGAGGCTACCGATGCCCAGCTCGTTGCCGATGCCCTCTCCTGTGTGGAGCCACCGGCTGGAACACCTACAGATGGAACATCAACAGATGGAACATCTACAGATGGAACATCTACAGAGCCTGACCTGGATACCTTCGGTACCTCTATCGACGACCTGTTGCTTTCCGCCCTCTCGGCCCACAACAAAAACCGCTTTTCCGAGGCTACCGCCCTTTATAGCCGTATCCTGGAAATGAACCCCAACAACACCATTATCGCCCTGATCTACAAACATCGGGGCATGGCCCACTTTGCCCAATCCCAATACGGGGATGCCATCGACGATTTCACCCTAGCCCTGGAGTTCGACCCGGATTCCTACAAGGCCGCCTATTACCGGGGTATAGTCAGGGTGGTTCTCCAGCAATACCAGGGCGCTATCGACGATTTCACCTTCTCCCTGAAGCTCCACCCATACCAGTCCTTCTGCATGTTCCGCCGCGCCCAAGCATATTACCACATCGGCGACCTTCCCCAGGCGCTGGCCGACTGCGAAGCCGCCCTGGTTCTCTGGCCCGGCTCCCCCTCCGCCGAAACCATAAAAAAATTCCGCAGTATGCTCCACGCCGAACTGAAAATGTAGCAGTCCCGTATCGGCTTGACACATTTCGCCGTTTTTTGTATAGTGATGTATGCTGAATGCAAGTCCTCTTCGTCTAGTGGTTAGGACATCGGGTTTTCATCCCGACAACGGGGGTTCAATTCCCCCAGAGGATGTAAGCGTAATTGCTTATGGTATAAGGAATTATTTTTAGGCTACCGGAAGAACCGGCGCTTAGCGACTTTACACTAAGCGCCGGCCTGTCACCGGATGAAGCCCTATCCAATGCTGGGGTATTGAAGGTAGTAGCAATAATCGGGCGTATTTTGGCGAAACGCTCTGCGCTGTTAAATACGCTGCCCCTCCCTACCATTGACGGCATCCTCCCAAAAACCGTATCATCCTCAATAACGAAAGAGCAAACATGGAGGAAAAGGGTATGGATGCGGCAAATGTGCAAACCATAATAGGAATGGGCGCGTACCTGGTGGTGATGATCTGCATCGGGCTCTGGTATGCCCGGCGGAGCAACAACAACCCGGAAGCGTACTTTCTGGGTAGCCGGGGGCTGGGCCCCTGGGTGGCGGCCATGAGCGCCGAAGCGTCGGACATGAGCGGGTGGCTCCTGATGGGCCTTCCCGGGGTGGCCTACTTTACCGGCATGGGAGAAGCCTTCTGGACTGCGGTAGGACTTTTTGCCGGTACCTGGGTCAACTGGGCCATCGTCGCCAAGCGGCTGCGGGGCTATTCCCAGGTGGCCGGTAACGCCATCACCCTGCCGGCTTTCTTCAGTAACCGCTACCACGACACGCAACGCATCCTCATGACCATCGCCGCGGTGGTGATCATCGTATTCTTCTCGATATATGCCAGCGCCCAGTTTCTCACCTTCGGCAAGCTCTTCGGCTATGTATTCGGCGCCAATGATTACCTCGCCGCCATGGTGATCCTCGGGGCGGTGCTGGTCATGGCCTACACCCTGTTAGGGGGCTTCCTCGCCGAAAGCATGTGCGACCTGATCCAGGGCTTCGTGATGATAGGCGCCCTGTTCCTGGTGCTGATCTTCGGATTCGTCCATGTAGGCGGCTTTGAGGGCATCGCGGAAAACCTCAGGAACTTCCCCCGGTTTACCGACTTCTTCGGCATCGCCGTGCCGGTGGATGCCGCTGGGGCCGCCGCTTCCAGCGCCAGTCCCCAGGCGGTAG
This sequence comes from Spirochaetia bacterium, assembly GCA_025997835.1. Lineage (GTDB taxonomy): Bacteria > Spirochaetota > Spirochaetia > Treponematales > Breznakiellaceae > BNVD01. The sequence goes on along the minus strand of BNVD01000032.1, from coordinate 9,321 downwards.
TGGACGGCGTCCCGCTGTTCGGAGCCGGGAAAAACTACTCGCTGCTCAACATCGTCTCCTGCATGGCTTGGGGGCTTGGCTACTTCGGTATGCCCCAGGTACTGCTCCGGTTCATGGCGATCAACAAAACCTCAAACATCCGCAAGTCCCGCAACATTGCCGTTACCTGGTGCTTCCTTTCCATGGTCGCGGCGGTCTGTATCGGTCTTATCGGCCGGGCCTATTTGCCGGACCTCCTCACCACCGCCGGAACTTCGGAGACCATCTTCCTCCATCTGGCCCGGAACTTCTTCCCCGCGATTATCGCCGGTATCGTGATTTCGGGCATCCTCGCCGCCTCCATGAGTTCCTCCGACTCCTATCTGCTGGTCGCCTCCTCGGCGGTGGCCAACGACCTGTTTAAGGGACTCCTCAAAAAAGACGCCAACGAGTATCTGGTGATGTGGATCGCCCGGATAACCATGATCTTCGTCACCCTTTTCGGGGTGATCCTGGCCCTTTCGGGGAACGAATCGATCTTCCGCATCGTCTCCTACGCCTGGGCCGGCCTCGGCGCGGCCTTTGGTCCGCTCATCCTGTTCTCCCTGTTCTGGAAACGCACCACCCTGTCCGGCGCGGTGGCGGGCATGATCACCGGGGGCGTGCTGGTGGTACTGTGGAAGGAAGTGATTAGCAAAGCCGGCGGCCCCTTCGCGGTCTACGAACTGCTACCGGCGTTTATCGCCTCGTGCCTGGTGATTTGGGTAGTCAGCCTCGCGACCGCCAAGCCCTCCGCGGAGATTGAGGCGGAGTTCGATAAGGCGCGGACGGGAAATTTTTAGCGAAGATATATAAGCCAGTCCAAAATGTCAAATTTTCGAACTGGCTCATTTATCCCATATAAATTCACCGGTAGTCAGGATGAAATAACAAGCGCCGCCTGTAAGGAGCCATGCAGATGAATAATATACTGATTGTCGGTGCGGGGATCGCCGGATTGGCGGCGGGTATCTACGCCAGAAAAAGCGGGTTTAATGTAACGATTTACGAATCCCATACCGGCGCCGGGGGTAACTGTACCAGTTGGCGGCGAAAGGGCTATCTCTTTGAGGGCGGACTGCATTGGCTTACCGGGTCTGGCTCGGATAAGCCACTCAACCGGGTGTGGCGCGAAGTCGGCGCCCTTACGGAGGAGACCCGGATTGATCGGGGCGATCCCTTTAAGATTTGCGACTGGTCTTCTGGTACCGACGGTACCACCGTACGGCAACGGGTCTGTCTGTACCGGGATATGGCGAAACTGAAAAAACATTTATGCGAAGTGTCGCCGGAGGACGCGCCGCGCGTAAGGGCGCTGTGCAGGGACATTACGCGTTTTACCGCGTTCAGTGTACCGGTTATGGACATTCCCCTGCTCAAGACCACCGTAAAGGCCCCTTCAATTCTGGGGCTCATCAAAATGCTGCCCGCCGTTGTGCGCATCCCGTTTTTGAGTGCACAGTCGGTCGCGGACTACGCCGCACGGTTTAAGCATCCGGGAATCAGGCTGCTGTTGAGTTCTGTGGTAAACCCGAATTACGACGCGACGGCGCTTTTGGTAACCCTGGGTTGCCTTGCGTCCGGTGACGGCGGGTACAATGAAGGCGGCTCCGTCGCGCTGGCGGCGAATATGACCCGTTGCTTTGAAGGGCTGGGCGGTGTTATCCGGTACGGTAAAAAAGTAGAAAAGGTGCTGGTTTCCGGCGGCAGGGCCTGCGGCGCTTGTATCGGGGGCGAAACGGTTCCTGCCGACGGCGTTATTGTGACTTCGGATACCCTGCGCGCAATTGATACCCTCTTTGATTTGCCGGTCCGCGAGGGCTGGGCTTGTACCATGCGGGCGAAGATGTACCGGCCCGGTGCGCTGATCATGTGTTCGTTTATCAGCATTGGTGTCGAAGCTGATCTATCGGACCTTCCCGAAAGCACCGCGTTCCCCCTGGAAAATCCCTTTGAACACGCAGGGCGGCAGATTACGAGTCTGGCGTACAAACTCTACCGGGGGTCCGACGGGTATGCCCCAAAAGGCTGCTCCGCCATTACCCTGATTATTTCGGGCGACTCCTACGATTACTGGAAACAGGCCCGTGAACAGGGATGCTACGATGACCGCAAACGGGAATTGTTTGAGCAGATCCTTGCCGCGCTGGAAAAACAACTGCCCGCCATCACAGGCAAGGTTGCCGTCTGGGACGTGGCGACCCCGCTGACCTACGAACGCTACAGCGGAACCTGGCACGGCTCGTGGATGACCATAACCCCGGCGCTTTCACGGCGGGTTTTCTATCCCTGTAAGCCCAAACGCATCAGAAATTGCTACTTTGCCGGACAGCGCATCACGCCGCCCGGAGGAACCCCGGTGGCAGTCTCTACCGGACGCACCGCGGCGCAGTATTTGTGCCGGGATTTCGGCGTTGTGTTTACATCCTGACCGTAAACACGCTTCCTTTCCCCGCTTCACTTGCCGCCTGAATCGTTCCCCCGTGGGCCTCCGCAATTGCCAGAGCGATGGACAGCCCAATCCCCGACCCGCCTGAAAGCCGGTTCCGGGATTCGTCGGTACGGTAAAACCGGTCAAAGATATGCGGCAGTTCTGCCGCGCTTATGCCGATACCCGTATCGGCGACAGTTACCGCGTAGTGCCGGTCTTCCCGGACACCCTTCGCTCCCTGCTCCGTGCCCACACTTCCCGCTAACCGCTCCGCCCGCACAGTAATACTGCCCACATCGGTATACTTCACCGCGTTGGAAATCACATTGATAAACACCTGCATCAGCCGGTCATAATCGCCTGATACCGGGAGGGGCGAAGGGCCTGACTCCACCCGCAGTTCCAGGCCCTTCTCCCGTACCGCCTGGGTAAAGTGATCCGCCGCAGCGGTGAGGAGTTTTGACAAATCAAACTCCGCTCGGTGCAGGACGAGGGTGTCCCGCTCCAGAATAGAAAGACTGCTCAAATCTTCCACCAGTTTGGTAAGCCGCCTTATTTCTTCGTGGCAGCTTGCAAGACGAGATGCCGTGGGTTCCCACACGCCGTCAATCATGGCTTCCATGTTGCCCTGGAGACAGGTGAGGGGAGTGCGCAGTTCGTGGGCAATATCGGCGGAGAGGCGCTTCTGCCAGCGTTCGCCCTTTTCCAGGGCACAGGCAAGTTCATTTACCGAGCGGGAAAGTTCGCAGAGTTCCGCCGTACCGTGACGGTCGGAAACCCGCACCGAAAGATCACCTTCGGCGATATGCTTTGCCGCCTCTGCCGCGTTCAGGATGGGCCGGGACAGGGCGGTCGCCAGCAGCACCGATACTACCATACTGAGCAGCACAAACACGATTCCCGCACAAAGGAGAAAACGGTTCAGGGTACGCAGAAAATCCGCTTCACTTTCACTGTAGAAAAAGGGGCCGTAGGTTTCGATGTTTACCAGCCCGATGTCCCGATCCCGGTACCGCATGGGGTATTGGGTACGCGTAAAGCCCCCGGAAAGGCCGTAATCGCGTTCCATGCGCCGGGCAATGTCCGCAATTACCGCAGAACACTGCCCCATATCGCAGGACCGGGCGTCCCATACCGTCTCCCCCTCTGCATCCTCAACAGAAACAATGTACCCCTCGTGGACAAAGTACATGCCCAAGGCTTCCACCGCGGGAACATCAAAAACACCGGCCATGGGATTGTAGCGTTCCTCCATAGAAGAAACGATATGCCCGCTTACCACCGTGATGTTTCGGGCGACAAAGGACGAAAAGAGGGTTCCTGCGAAACGGTTGATAACTACGCCCAACAGTAACACTGCGGCACAGATAAAAGAGGCGTACACCAGCACCAGATGGTTTCGCAGACTCATCATGAAAGGGAACCTCCCTTGGGGCTTTCTGAAACTTCCCCGCCGAAACGGTAGCCCATGCCATAGACCGTAACAATGTACTTTGCATCATCGTGGATTTTCTGCCGCAGGTTTTTTATGTGGGAATCGATGGTCCGGTCAAAGCCGTCGTAATCATCGCCTTTAACGGTTTCGATAATCTCGTCGCGGGTAAAAATCTTGTGGGGCCGGGACATGAGCAGCGCCAGGATGCGGTACTCATTAGGGGTAAGGGTGATGCCCTTCCCGTCTAAACTCACCCGGCGGTTCTCCGTGTCTACGAGGAGCCCGCCGCAGATCATCACCGCCTGAACCGCCCGCCCCAGCGTAGAAGCGGAGCGCCGCAGGGCCGCCGCCGTCCGGGCCATCAACTCCCGCGGGCTAAAGGGCTTGGTCACATAATCATCCGCCCCCATGTTGAGGCCGCGAATAATATCCTGCTCCTCCACTTTGGCGGTCATCATGATTATGGGAATATCCGACTCCGCCCGCACGGTGCAGCAGAGTTCCTCTCCGCTCAAATCCGGGAGCATCAAATCCAGCAGCACCAGATCGACAGCGTTACTGTGCAACAAGGCCAGCGCCTCCCGCCCGTTCTTCGCCGTCAGCGCCCGGTACCCGCTTTTTTCGAGGTAAGACTTTACGATTTCGAGGATCTTGATCTCATCATCCACCACCAATACAGCGGGCTTTTGGTTCATACCACTGCCCTCAGCTACACGACCTCGTAGCCCGCTTCTTCCACCGCCGCTTTCAGCGCATCCGGTGTTACCGTACCGGCGTGTTCAACTTGGGCGGAATTCTCCTTCAAACTGACCGTGGCCGCGCTCACTCCCGCTACCCCCTTAAGTGCCTCAGTTACATGATGAACGCAGTGTTCGCAGGACATCCCCTCAATCTTTAACGTAGTCTTCATAGCTAACTCCTATTTAGTCCGCACAACGGACAATATGGATAGTATAATGATAGGGAATGATTGTGTAAACATTATGGAGATTATACGCATAGCATACGCGGGCGTTACGGCGGGCGGTCTGTATATCCTTGCAAAAACCGCTTGCCTTTTCCCGCCCTTTGTGAGTATTTTTGATACATGAGCCCACCGTACGCGAAGGGGCTCGCTTTCATTATCTTCAATATCATTATCACCAAAGGAGCCACACCATGGCACAGCACCAGTTTCAGACCGAGGTCAGCCAACTGCTGCACCTCATCATTCATTCCCTCTATTCCAACCGGGAGATATTCCTGCGGGAAATCGTCTCCAACGCCTCCGACGCCCTGGACAAACTCAAGTACCTCACCGTGGCGGACGATGCCTATAAGTCCCTGAGCTTCGATCCCCGGATCGATATTTCCTTCCATAAAAAAGATAAAGAGCCGTCTACTTTGACTATTGCCGACAACGGCATAGGCATGAACGAGGCGGACCTGATCGACTCCCTGGGAACCATCGCCCGGTCGGGGACCAAGGCGTTTCTGGAAAAGCTGGCCGAGGATGCCAAGCGGGATTCCAACCTCATCGGCCAGTTCGGGGTGGGCTTCTACTCGGCCTTTATGGTGGCCGACAAGATTGAGGTGATTAGCCGCAAGGCCGGGGAGGATGCGGCCTGGAAGTGGACCAGCGACGGCAAGTCCGGCTACGACATTGAGGCCGCCCAGCGTGATACGCAGGGTAGCACCGTCATCCTCCACCTCACCGAAGAAGGCGCCGAATACGCCAACCGCTGGTCCATCGAGGACATCATCAAACGCTACTCCAATCACGTAGCCTTCCCCATCTACCTCACCTACGACGAAAAAGAGTACGACGACAAGGGGAAGGAGAAGGGCAGCAAGACCAAAACCGACAGAATCAACTCCGGCACCGCCCTCTGGCGGCGGGCAAAGTCGGATCTCAAGGAAGAGGACTACACCGAGTTCTATAAACAACTCGGCCACGACACCGACGACCCCCTGTTCTACATCCACACCAAGGCCGAAGGGACCCTGGAATACTCCACCCTGTTCTACGTGCCCCAAAAGGCCCCCTTCGATATGTACAACGTGGACTACAAGCCGGGGGTCAAACTCTACGTCAAGCGGGTATTCATCACCGACGACGACAAGGAACTGATGCCCACCTGGCTGCGCTTTGTCCGGGGGGTCATCGATTCGGAGGACCTGCCCCTGAATGTGAGCCGGGAAATCCTCCAGCAGAACAAGGTCCTCCTCAACATCAGAAACGCCTCGGTAAAAAAGCTGCTCTCCGAGTTTAAGGCGCTGGCGGACAACGCCGCCTCCGGCTCGGAGGAGGTCAAGAAAAAGTGGGAGACCTTCATCACCCAATACAACCGCCCCCTCAAAGAAGGCCTTTATCAGGACTACGCCAACCGGGACGCCATTCTGGAACTGGTGCGCTTCAAAAGCACCACGCAGGACGGCTGGACGAGCCTTGCGGACTACGCCTCCCGGATGAAAAGCGACCAGAAACACATCTACTACATCACCGGCGGAACCGAGCAAACCCTTAAGGCCTCCCCCCTGCTGGAAGCCTACCGCGCCAAAGAAATCGAAGTCCTCATCATGGACGATGAGATCGACGACATCATCATCCCATCGGTAGGAAAATATAAAGATTGGGAACTTAAAGCGGTAAACCGCGCCGGGGCCGACGAGGAGCTGGGCGAAAAGAAGGACAAAGCCGCCGAAAAAGAGATACAGCCTGTGATCGAAAAGATCAAAAAAGCCCTGGGCGACCGGGTAAAAGACGTTAAACTGTCCCGCCGCCTCCACGACTCCCCCTCCTGCATCGTAGCCGACGAAAACGACCCCACCATCCAGATGGCCCAAATGCTCAAAGCCATGGGCCAAGCCGCCGATATGCCCGACATCAAACCGATCCTCGAAGTAAACGGCAACCACCCCATCGTCGCCGCCCTCAAGGACCTTGCAGATGAGGAGCGCATCGCCGATGTGGCAGGAGTGTTGCTGGATCAGGCGCTGCTCGTGGAGGGCGTCAAGATTAAGGACCCAGCGGATTTTGTGAAAAGGTTGAACAGGTTGCTGTCAAAGTAATGATTACTGGTATTTAGCTCAGTAGAGACTGGATATTGGCGGCAGTAATGGGAGTATGTGCTTTTTATTTGCGCTAACGCCCCCATACCGGCTCTTCCCCACACCCCCAATGGTAATAGGTATACAACCAGTAAAGGTGGGTGGTGGGGTGGGTGGCCCCTGCCCGAGACATTATGACAACCAACAAAAAAGCTTTGGCGTCTTAGCCGGTAAACCCAATCCCTCAGCCAGAAACCGCGCCTGGTTCCGTCCAAGTTGTTGTTCATCTGGCTCGGGTAGGGGCTGCCCACCCCGCCGCCCATATATGCCAGCTTATGCATTTCTGTCATATTAAGCATTACTGCATATAGACAACCGCCCCCTAACAGATTACCATCCCCACTATGAACGACGATGCTTGGGCTGCCCTGCGAGAGGGCTACACCGACCCCATCCGGGATGTCCTTTGGGGGCATATCTACCTGACACCGGCACTGGCGGCGCTCACCAAATCCGTGCCGTTTATGCGGCTGGGCCGGATTTATCAGCTTGGGCCCGCCTTTGCCGTCTATCCCGGCGCGACCCATACCCGTGCCTCCCACTCCATCGGCGTGTACCACCTGGCCCGGCGGCTCCTCCACAACCTTGCGGAGCGGGGGGCCGATGCCTGGCTCAGTGCCGCCGGGGTCCGGTCCTTTCTCTGCGCGGGCCTGCTCCACGACCTGGGCCACTTCCCCTATACCCACTCCCTTAAAGAGCTGCCCCTGCGCTCTCACGAGGAACTTACCGCTTCCCTCATCCTCACCGAGCCCCTGAAAAGCCTGGTAGGAGCGGCCGGGGCGGACCCGTACCTTACCGCCGCCATCGTGGATACCCGGCTGTCAGGCTCGTCCTGCGGGGAAAGCCCCGGCATCTCGGCAGGTCCGCAGAGTGACGGGGAACTCCTCTTTTATCAGAAGCTCCTTTCCGGGTGCCTTGACCCGGACAAACTGGACTACCTGAACCGGGACGCCCGGTACTGCGGGGTTCCCTACGGCGCCCAGGACGTGGATTTTATCTTCAGCCGCCTCCATCCCCATAAGGAGCGGGGCATCGATATTGATACACGGGGCATTCCCAGCGTGGAATCGCTCCTGTTCTCCAAGTACCTTATGTACCGGACGGTGTACTGGCACCGCACGGTCCGTTCCGCCACATCGATGATCAAGAAGGCCCTGCTGGGGGGTCTTGCGGATGGGGCCATCCATACGGAAGAACTCTACGGGCTGGACGATCAGGGGCTCTTTAGCCTGATGACCAGCCGGGACCACCCGCTGTTTCATCTGGCAGAGCAGGTCAAGAACGGAAAGTTCTACACCGCTGTGGCGGAGTTTCCCTTTGATGATGCTGTCCACCGGGACCTGACCGACATCGCCAATCGCCCCCGGTACGAGGAAGCTTTGGCGGCGGAGTTATCGAAGGCTATGCCGGCTATGTCCGGCGCCATCCCGCCTGAGGACCTCATCATCGATGTGCCGGAACCCATCATTTTTGAGACCGATATGCATGTGCTCGATGGGGATGCCGGGAACGGCGACGGGAGCCTTTCTGCGGAGGGGGCAAGCTACTTTACCGAAGGGTCGGGGGCGTTAAAGGCCGATGCGGTGCAGGGCTTTATCCGGTCGCTGCGGGTTATCCGCATATATGTGGACCCGGTCCATGAAAAGGCGGTGAAAGCGATTAGCAATTTGCGGGATATTTTGAATGTCAGGCGGGATTGGCTGCGGTTAATGGCGGGTTGACAAAAAACCGGTTTTTTCTCTAGTATTAGGGGAAAATGACCGGACGGTATTGAGTTACGGCTTTTCGGCCCCTTCGTCTAGTGGTTAGGACATGAGATTCTCAATCTTAAAATAGGGGTTCAACTCCCCTAGGGGCTATTGAATTCGTGCCGCAATGGCTTCCACAAACTCCCAGGAATCCAGGATCTTTACCGGTTTGGGCTCCGCAAGCCGGGCCAAATCGCCGGTCATCTCTCCTGCTTCAATGGTTTTGAGGACCGCTTCTTCCAGGTTCCGGGCAAAGCAGGTGAGGTCGTCCTGATTGTCCAGTTCCCCCCGTTTGGCTAATGCTCCGGTCCAGGCGAAGATCAGCGCGGCGGGGTTGGTGCTGGTTTTTTCGCCATTCTGCCAGCGGTAGTAATGCTGCTGTACCGTGCCGTGGGCCGCTTCGTATTCGGTAACCCCCGACGGGGATACGAGGACGCTGGTCATCATGGCGAGGCTCCCGGCGGCGCTGGCTATCATGTCGCTCATTACGTCCCCATCGTAGTTTTTGCAGGCCCACAGGAAGCCTCCCTCACCCTTGACTACCCGTGCCACCGCGTCGTCGATGAGGGTGTAGAAGTAGTCAACACCCGCGGCTTTGC
>BNVD01000031.1 GCA_025997835.1 Spirochaetia bacterium | reverse complement strand
GCAGGTTTTATGGTTATTAACCGCCCTTTTGAGGGCCGTACCAGAGGGGGACAACAATGAAAAAACGCGAAATAGCGACGATTGCGGAAAAGAACCGTATCGCGGCGAACATCATCCGGGCAATGACCACACTGGACTCATTTCTTCTGGCAGGCCACCGGGACCCCGACATGGATTGTATCGCCTCCCTGGTTGCGGTGTCCCTTTTGCTGCGGAAACTGGACAAGGAGGCGGCAATTTTTCTGCCCGGCAGAGTAGCGGAACACTTTAACTACCTCTTTGCCATCTGCAAATACAACAACATCCAAATCCTCTACGGCGGCGAGGAAACACCGGCAGACATCGACGGGGTCATCGTACTGGATACCCCCAAACCGGAAATGATCGCCCTGAACGGTGCAATCTCAACGCTGCTGGAGAACCCCAAAATCCGCAAGATTGAGATTGATCACCACGTCCAAACCGACGCGGTATACGCCGGGGATTCAGGTTACTGTCTGGTCTCCGAAGCCTCCAGTACCTGCGAACTCATCGGCTACCTGTGCCTCAAAATCTCAAAACAGCTTGACTGGAAAACGGAAGACATCTTTTCCCGGAACATCTCCCTGGCGATCCTCACCGGCATGGTAGGGGACTCCAACATGGGGAAGTACCTCAAATCAAACCGGGAACGGTGGTACTACGATTATTTCAGTTCCAAGTTCGACAAAATGCTGGGCGAAAAGACCCACCGGAACAGCAAGGGCCTTTCGTCGGAGGAGATTTTCGATGCCATTCAGTACTTTTCGGTACAGGATAAAAAGTGCTTTGACCGGATCATGAGCGCGGTAGTAGAATCCCCTTCGGTTTTCTATTCCGTTTTGTCCAACAGTGATTCGGAGGCGATCTTTGAACAATACGGAAACGATCGGGTAGTTACGGTGTCCAAGACCGTCGCCGACATTCTGGCGGAAAACTCAGGCAAACTGGGGCTGGTAGCCTACTACGACGACTCCGCCTCCACCGATTTTATCCAGTTCCGGCTCCGGCGGAGCGGCAAGTACACCGCGCTGGATCTGCGGACGGTACTGAAAAAACTCAAAATAGACAACGGCGGCGGCCACCCCGGCGCCATCGGCTTCAGACTCCCCAAAGGAGAGGTAGCGGACCTTGAAGCCTTTATCCGCGGTTTGATCGGCCAGCTTGAAGGGCTGGTAAAAAGCGCAACGTAAACTGTGTGTTAAATGCAATTTTTTGTGCCCAATGCCACGTACGGACAATTTGACATTGTGAGATTAGTGGTATATGATGGACGCAACAAAAAAACTTGAACGGATCAGGAGAGAAATTATGGAAAACGAAACAAGCGCAACAGGAGAAAACCCATATCAGCCACCGGAATACCCGGCGTCTTCGATAGTGTCTGATGAAAAATATGGCATAATACAGCCCAACAGTGTATTACGGGCATATACAAGAGAACAGCTTCATGGTGTATGGAAAAAAATGGCTTTTGCCTTTTTCGTTATATTTTTAGTTTATATACCGTTTTATGCCGGTATGGTTTTGAATCAGATATACCCTGATGTTACTGCATTCACGGTAATTTTTTGGGCATTATACATTGTTGCAATGATAATTGGCGGGCCGTTTTACTTGGGATTTGCCGGGTATTTTCTAAAAAGAATACGCGGGGAAGCTATTTCTACAAAAAATATCTTTGACGGGTTCAAGCAATTTGGACGAAGTTTTGTATTGATGTTATTGACGGGCATATTTACCGTTTTATGGATGTTATTATTGTTTGTACCTGGTATAATAAAAAGCTTTTCATATTCAATGGCTTTTTTTATCCTGCACGACAATCCTGAAATGAAACCAAATCAGGCACTAAAAGAAAGCTGCCGGATGATGAAAGGATACAAATGGAAATTATTTTGTTTAGAGTTCAGTTTTATTGGCTGGGCTTTATTGGGAATACTAACATTAGGTATAGGGTATTTCTGGCTTTACCCATATATGTATATGAGTATTGCAAACTTCTATGAAAATCTAAAAACAAGCCAAAAAAACTAACCCTATAGTATTGGCTATAATGAAACCCGCCGTGCCGTCCTTGGCACGGCGCTTCAAACAAAAAAATTCCGGCGGCACAGGCGCCGCGTCTGCAGCGGCTACTTCAGGGCAAACATCTGTACCGTCTGCTCCCGCGCCTGATCCACCAGGGCCTGATAGTTGGCCCTGAGGCCGTTCATGTTCTGGTTGAAAAAGGCAATAAACTCCGGGTCCTGGAAGGGGTCAAGCTGGACCGGACGGCCCATACGGCGGGACAGTTCTTCTTCCTTTTGGCGCAGCTTGGGGGCGTACTGCCGCTGAATCGCCTCCTCGTACTGGGCGGCTTCTTCCAGATACCGGGAAAGAACCTGGGTAAGCTGGGTAAAGAGGGCGGCGAACCGGGAGTCGGCAATTATCACGCGCAGACCTTTGCCGGCGGCGGCCAGCCGTTTTTCATCTTCCTTGGATACCGGCAGGATAAGCTGGGAGATGAGTACGTCAAAGACCCCCTGCGTAAAAGAAGCCTGCTGTTCTTTGGGGATTTTTTTGAGTTCCTGTTCCAGAGCCGTCTGAGGCCCGGCCTCTTGCCCGTCGAGAAACTCGTTGGCAAGCCGCTTGCCCTTTTGTTTGGCCTCAAACTGATCGATGCTGGTTTTATCACCCTTGACCGACTCGGTCCGTTCCAGGGCGATTTCCAGTGCGCTTTTTATCCGTCCCATACGATTCTCCTATTTATAACCACAAATACACCCGGTGCAGTCTGCCGCAGATAAACCAGGTGCCCAGCGCCAGAATCGCCAGACCAGGCAGGGGCGCTATCCAGGTATCGGCCTTGAGCAGCAGTCCCCGCCCGATAAACACCAACAGCGAGCCCAGGGCGATGAACTGGTACTCTTTGGCGCCACGGGAGCGGACGGATACGCAAAAACTTACCATAGTGATAAGCATGACCGCCAGTTCCACCAGATTAAACATGACGGAATATCCCCCCAGCATACAAAGGCTGGAGTCCCAGGAGAGGCCGTCGATGGGTCGGCCCAGAGCGATCACCAGGGAGGCCAGGGTGAGGATCATAAGGATGTTCCCCTGACGCTGCATTTCCAGCCCTGCGGCGCAGACACTGGCCACAAAGAGGGAAAAAATACCGAAGTAACGGCCAAAAAGCAGGACCCGGCAGGCCATGATGCGGAAGACCGGGGGAAGATCCCGTACCAGACTGAGGGGAACCGCGAGCCGGGCCGACTCAAAGGCAAAGGAAAGGACGAAAAGGGCAATAAAGAGTATCTCCGGGGTCTGGGTTTTTTCAAAAAAGTAAAAGATAAGCACCAGGGTAACAAACGCGTAGACAACCGATGCCGCCATGGTGGCGTAGGGCACATATGCGGCGGGGGCCGCAGACCAAAGGTTCGGCAGCACCGAGGAACGGCGGGCGGCCTGGGCCGCCAGATCGGGATAGGCGGGTAACACCGTAAGGGCGGCGAAAGCGACCAATACCAATATCAGCAGGGAGACAATAATTCCAGTCTTAAAGATGCGGTTACGGCCCGATAAGGTCATAGCTCAGCATAGCAGTTTGCTGCACTTCGTGCAATTCATACAGAACATTTTGATAAGTCTGCTTAAGCCGTAAAACAATAACTCCGATATTAGTAAGGAAGCATGATAAACCGTTAAAATCGGGCGGTTTTTAACGGTTTAGTTGAGGAGTTTTCAATGGTAAAAAGCAAATCCATCGGACCGGAGGTCCGCAGACCTTGGGTCAACGGACCTCTGGTCAACGGACCTTGGGTCCGATGTTTGACCGGGTTTTTACTGGTTTTCGGGGCAGTCTCCCTCTCGGCGGGGGATATTGCGACCTTTGTGGATCTTGGTTTTTCTCCCGATGGAAGAACCTATATGTTTGCCCAGTATGGCGTTCAAACGAAAACCCTGCGGCCCTGGGCGGACCTCTACGCCGTGGATGTGTCCCTGAACGATTTTGTGGATGGCGGCCGGGTTTCCTATATCCACGGCGCGGCGGTGGTCTCCGGGCAGGACGGCGCCGGAGCGCTTTCCCGTGTCCTGAGCCGCAATGCCGCTCTGGCAGCCCGCTATGGGGTAAATTTTCTAAACCAGGGACGGCTGCTCTATGTAGCCATGGACGAAAAAATCCCCCTGGACGCCATTGAATTCCGGGATTTTGACCGGAATTCATCCTACCGGGCCTCCCTGAATTCCCGTGTGGACGGGACCGGGGCAAACCTGAAATCATCATTTCACATCACCCTGGAACAGATCGCCCCAAACGGCAGCACAAAAAACTACATAGTGGGTAACCCCCAGATTAAACGCCCCCTGGTCACGGATTACCGGATCAGCAAGGTCCTCATCAGCCCCGATGACGGCTCGCTCATCCTGGTAATCGAAGAACGGATGCGGAGCGCTTCGGGATTCGATATCCGCTACATGGTAGAAACCCTCGAATTATAGGCGCCTTATAGGCGCCGTGCCGCTCCGGCCTGACTATTTGAGCGGCCAACCTTTCGTCATATACCCATCCATCACTGCCAATCCGCAGAATTTTCAACTTTTTTTCGTTCCGATTAAAGCAAACTACAGGACATTGCCATAAGGTATATGGAGGTTTTGTATGATAAAACTTGATCTGATAAAACGGTTCCGGCTGCCGGTATTACCGGTTGTAGCGGTACTGTGCCTGTGCGCCTGTTCCACCGGGGCAGTGCTCCAACAGGTGCTGGGGCTCAGTGCGGCGGCGCCTGAGTTTCTGGCCTGCAAGGCGGTTTCCCCAAAAGAGATCGCCTTTCAGTTTTCCCTGTCCGTAAAGGTAACGTCCCTGCACTTTGATCCCCCCGTAGCGGTGAACTCCATTACCGATGGGGCGGAGGTCCTGGTTACTCTGGATGAGCCCCTGGCGGGGGGGACCCGGATTATCGCGGACATTCTGGTGGAGGATGCGGGGGGCAATACCCTCAATGTGCTGGTCCCCTTTCGTTCCCGGAATGATGATATGCCGCGCCTGGTGATCAACGAGATCCGCACCGAGTATTCCAAGCCCAAGGTGGAATTTGTGGAACTGAAAACCCTGAGCGCCGGTAATTTGGGAGGTATGCGGATGTTCCTTGCGGGAAACGCCGGAAGCGATCCCTTCTGGGAATTCCCCCCGGCGCAGGTAAAAGCCGGGGAATACCTGGTGATCCATCTGCGTACCCTGGACCCGAACAGCACGGACGAAACCGGGGACAACCTTGCGCTTACGCCCAATACCACCGACAACGAAGCCCAGACCACCGCCCGTGATTTCTGGATTCCCGACACCAAAAAACACCTTTCAAAAAAAGCAGGAACGGTGTTCTTTCTGGATCAGGATGACAAGGTGCTGGACGCGGTTCTGTTCAGCGAAAACCCCGATCCCTGGTGGCCGGATGAAAAATTCGCCCAGGCCGCGGAGTTCCTGCATGAACAGGGGGCATGGCTCGCCCCAGACGGCGGGACCGCAGGACCGGCTGCCGCGGTTTCCAGCAGATATACTACGGTTACCCGCTCCCTTTCCCGGAAGGAAGGCGGAAAGGATACCAATACCGCAGACGACTGGTATACTACGGCGGCGAGCTGCGCTACGCCGGGGAAGATGAATAATCCCAAAGTGTATACGGCGCCGTAGGCAGAAAGACCGGCTTTGACAAACGCCGCTTACCGGTGGGTGTGGATAATCCCTCCCCCGCCGGTACGGGTGTTTGGTTTAGGGCACCTCTAAAAACTCGGTTAGTTTTCAGAGGTGCCCCCGCATTTGCTCGTCTACGACTGCGCAAATGCATTTTTAAGCGGCAAATCTCTAAAAACTGAAGTTTTTAGAGATTCCCTTTAGATAAAATCCTTGAACAGGGCTTCAATCTGATTTTTTGGCAGCGCCCCTACTTGCTGGCGGACGATCTTGCCGTTCTGGTATATCACCAGCGTAGGGATAGATACCACGTTGTGCTGACCGGCAAGGGCGTTTTCTTCGTCCACGTTTATCGTGCATATTTTCAGCTTGCCGGAATATTTCGCCGCCAGCTCGTCCAGAATGGGACCCACCGCTTTGCAGGGACCGCACCAGGGCGCCCAAAAATCTACCACCACCGGAACCGGGGATTGCAGAACCTCGTCGTTAAAATTATCGCTATTGATACTTATACCCGAACTCATAGAATGCCTCCGTAACAATCTACCTATACATTATTTCGATTTTGCTGTCTTGCCCGCAAACTTTGAGATGGCCATCATTAAAACCGCGATAAAGCCGCAGACGACAAACAGGCCGAGCATACCCTTCCACATAATGTGTAATGTCGCAATCAACGCATCAGTATTCATACTATTCCCCTTACAGATAACTTAAAATCAGGCTCAACACCAAACCGCTGGCAACTACCGAGGCGATTTGGCCGGACACATTCGCGCTTACCGCGTGCATCAACAGTATGTTTGTCGGGTCTTCCTTGAGCGCCAGTTTTTGTATCACCCGTGCCGACATGGGGAACGCGGAAATTCCTGCGGCGCCTATCATGGGGTTGATCTTCTTTTTGAGGAAGATGTTCAGGAACTTGGTGAACAGCACCCCGCCTACAGTATCGAAAATGAACGCGAA
The DNA here is from genome assembly GCA_025997835.1 of Spirochaetia bacterium. Lineage (GTDB taxonomy): Bacteria > Spirochaetota > Spirochaetia > Treponematales > Breznakiellaceae > BNVD01. The sequence continues at coordinate 9,334 of BNVD01000031.1, read as the reverse complement.
CAGCCCCAGGGCGAGAATCTTCAGCGTATCAACCGTAATGAATTTATCGGCCTGCATGGTAAAGGCAATGGTAATGCCCAAAAGCAGGGTGATGAGGTTCGCAAGGGTTTTCTGTGCGGTCTCGGACAGGGAATCGAGTACGGCGCACTCGCGGATAAGGTTGCCGAACATCAGAAACCCGATCAGGGCCACCGCTGCGGGGGCGATAAAGCCGACGATGATGGTCACCGCGATGGGGAAAATAATCTTGAGTGATTTGGGCACATCGGTAGAGGCCACCGGGTCCATCCGTATCATACGCTCTTTTTTCGTAGTCACGAGGTTTATGGCAAAGGGCTGTATGATGGGCACCAGGGCCATGTAAGAATAGGCGGCCACGGCGATGGGGCCGAGGTAGCTTGAGTGCAGTACCTGGGAGACCAGAATCGTGGTAGGGCCGTCGGCGGCGCCGATGATGCCGATGGCGGCAGCGTCCTTGAGGTCAAAGCCCAAGAGTACCGAAAGGGTGATGGTGGCAAAAATCCCGAAGTGGGCGGACGCGCCGAACAGGAAGTAGACCGGCCGGGAAAGGAGCGGCGAAAAGTCAATCATCGCCCCAATGCCGACAAAGAGAAGCAGGGGCATCACTTCCGACACGTCTATGCCGGTTTCAAAGAGCCACTGGATGACGCCGTGGGTCTCGCCGACCCCCTCCATCACCTGATTCAAGACCCCGGAAGCGGGAAGATTGACCAATATCGCCCCGAAACCCATGGGCAACAGCAGCGCCGGTTCGTATTCCTTCGCAATTGCCAGATAGATGAGCAGGATGCCCACGGCGAACATTACGACCTGTTTCCACGTAAGCAGCATGAAACTGTCAAAAATAAAGTCCATGGGGGGAAGTATGGCATAGGAGCGGTTAGGTGGACAAGGGGACGGAAAAGCATATGCGGGTATAAACGGTCAGGGGAGGGACAGTCCCCGCCCTCACTAGTCGGGGGACGCCGCTTACGGAGCCGTCGCTTCGCTAGTCTCCTCCAGCGGGGAATCCCGAGAGCCGTTCGGGCAGGGACTGCCCCTCCCCTGACCGCCTTTGCCGGTCATACGTGCTGCCATCAGAGAACCGCTGGTCCGCCAACTCTTTAGGGTGGGGAAGAAACTTTTTGGAGGGTCTTCGTTAGCTTTGTGCTTCCGACATTAACATTGTTAATGGTGTTTCCCTACTGGCGCTTCTGACCCTTCAGGCTCCCGCAGGTGTTCCGCGAGGATCTTCCTTTTGTCTTCCGGGATGGGGGTACTCTGTTTCTGTATGAAGTCGTAGTGCACTACTACTGCGCGGCCTTTGGAACAGAGCCGTTCTTCCTGCCAGGCTTCGTGGTAGACGGTGAATGATTTTGTGCCGATACGGTCAATCCAGGTTCGGATTTCCACATCGTACTGGAAAAATAACTGGTCCACAAAATCGTAGTCCGTATGGGCCATGATAAGGGGCCAGGTGGCGTGGGACAGATTCAGGGTGGGGCTGAAAATTCTGAACAGGGGGTTCCGGCCCAGCTCGAACCAGCCGGCCATGACGACATTGTTGATGTGCCCCAGACCGTCGATGTCGCCGAACCGGGGGGTCACGGTGGTAGTAAACATACTTATCCTCTCTTGAGTATCTCTAAAACCGAAGCGTTTAGAGTTTACTTATACCATTCTAGTACTTTGCGGCGGCGTATTCAACCCAGCCGCCGGCTTCTATTAAGGCTTTTTCAAAATCCTGAAGGGTGAAAGGGACGGTTTTTTCTTTTGCCCCGGCTTTGAAGCGCAGTTCCCCTTTTTGTGTATCTACAAAGAGCAGCGTTTCTGTGCGGGAGAATTCACGGAAGAGTTCGTCCAGTATTGCCGGAGAAATTTCCGCGGCGATCATGCCGCAGTTGTACATATTCTGCCGGAAAATACGGGCGAAACTTTCGGCGATGACGATGTTGATACCGTTTACTTCCAGCACCCAGGGGGCGTGTTCACGGGAGCTGCCGCAGCCGAAGTTCGCCCGGGTGATAACGGCACCTTTACCGCTTATGTCCCGTTTGGGGTCAAAGCCCGGAAGTTTGAGGTCCTCCAGGATGAAGGGGCGCAGCGCTTCTTTTGTGTTCTCGGTTAAGTATTTTGCCGGGATGATTTCGTCGGTGTTAATGTCGCTCCGATCCAAAAACAAAACCGGGCCTCCGAATGTTTTCATACGTTTCTCCTTATGCTATACACACAAATCTTCGGGGTTGGCGATATGACCGGCAACGGCGGTTGCGGCGGCGGAAACGGGGCTCATCAGGTGGACTGTGCCGCCCTTGCCCATACGGCCGTAAAAATTACGGTTTGTGGTGGAGGCGCAGACTTCCCCATCGGCAAGTACGCCGTTGGACATTCCGAGGCACGCCCCGCAGGTGGGGTTGGTGACGCAGAACCCGGCTTCCAGAAACACGGAGATGATCCCTTCCTTGAGAGCCTCTGCATATACGGCGGTGGTAGCCGGGGAAACGATGGCCCGCAGGGTTGGTGCGATCTTTCTTCCTTTAAGTACCGCCGCCGCTTCCCGTAAATCTTCAATACGGCCGTTAGTACAGGAGCCGATATAGACCTGATCTACTGCGGTTCCCTGTAGTTCCCGTATGGTTTTAACCTGATCCGGCTTATGGCCCACGGTGGCCAACGGCTCCAGAGCAGAACAGTCAATGTCTACGGTTTGATCGTATACGGCATCGGGATCGCTGCGCCATTGCTCAAAATCCGCCAGGGCTTCTTCTTTGGTGGCGTAGGTTTTATCACCCGCCGATTTTTCGTCAGCGATGCTGACGTCGTCAGTAATACTGACGTTAGCAGTGTTACTGTTGATGAAGGGCCAGAGATAGTCAACCGTAACCCTGTCGGGCATACAGACACCGGAGGTAGCTCCGGCTTCAACGGCCATGTTGCAGAGGGTCATGCGGCCTTCCATGCTCATGGCGGGGACAGCAGGGGTCCCTGGGACCCCTGCTGTCCCTTCAACCACAGGCCCCCGGAATTCAACTACCTTGTCGGTGGCGCCGGCAACGCCGATTTTGGCGATCACCGCCAGGATCACGTCCTTAGGGTAGACGCCTTTTTTGAGGGCGCCGTTCAGGTTGACGCGGATGGAAGCGGGGCGGCGGAAAGCGCAGACGCCCTTGAGGATGCCTACTTCCAGGTCTGTGGTGCCAACCCCGGCGGCGAACGCGCCGAACGCGCCGTGGGTGCAGGTGTGGCTGTCACCCATGATAATGGTGCAACCGGGCCGGACAAAGCCTTTTTCCGGGAATATGGCGTGGCACACACCGTTACTGCCGATGTCGAAGAAGTCTTTAATCTTCTGCCGCCGGGTCCAGTCCCGCAGTATCTTGCCCTGCTCGGCGGTTTTGGAATCCTTCGCCGGCGTTACGTGATCGATTACTGCCTTTATTTTGGCAGGGTCAAATACCCGGTCCATTCCCCGTGAGACCAGATCGTTTATGGCGATGGGGGTGGTTATCTCGTGACAGAACACCCGGTCAAGCTTGAGTACCAATGGACCTACTGCGTCCGAAGTCTTACCTGAGGGCCGGTCCGCGATGTGGGCGTCGAAAATTTTTTCAGCTAAAGTTTTTCCCATACTATGCTCCATTTGGTATTTTTAGGTGCCTGGCACCATACTACTACCATCTGCTTCTTTATGCAATAAGCCGTTTCCGGTTCCGTCCGGTACTTTTGGGGAATTTGAAATCATTACCGGTATGAATATTATTGCGCTTGGCGATTTTGCCTTGTCTAATGATCAGGGAAAAACAGTACTGTCCTTTCGGGTGCCAGGCACCTCCAGCGTTACCAATGATACTTGCAGTGGCTGACAAATCACACTTCCGCATCAAAGATATATTGAATATTTGCGTTAATATTGGCGATATAGTTTTTCGGTAGCATTGACACCAATTCGGTTAGTCGTGATTTATCAATGGTGATGATTTGAGAAAAGTTAACAACCGATGTCCGTTCCAAACCGGAAACGGACTTTTCCAACAGGATGTTGGCGGGTAACTGGGCAAGTTTCATATTGGAGGTGATAACGGCGCAGATAGTAGTTTGTATGGCGCTGCGGTTAAATGCGTCATTTTGTATGATAAGTACCGGGCGGCGCTTACCGGGTTCCGAACCGTAAGGGTCGGCAGGCAGATTGGCCCACCATATCTCACCTTTAACCATTACCAGTCTTCCCCGGCAATCGCCTCGGTCTGTGCCAGCGCTAAACCGGGGTCAAGGGCTGACCCCTCCCGCGTGTAAACTGCATTCAGACGAGAGGTTACCATGTCGCTTTCAACGCTTGTCTCCGGCGCAAACCGGATGAGGCTCATAGCCGCTAAATCCCGCAAGAGCCGAAAGGCGGCAGTATCAACAATTTCAATGGTTACTGTTTGGTTCATGATTTTATTATAGTATGAAATATAAAACTGGTGCAAGGGGATGTGGAAAGATTAACCACACGCTGCAGTGTTCGTGGTATATGCAATAAGCCGTTTCCGGTTCCCCGGAAGCTGTCTTTTGGGGCTGCATAGCTCGTTCCGAAATGGCGCCGGTGCGTGGAGGGGGTGAGCACTGTCCGGCTCCTGTTCACTCTATTGCAAAAAAATGCCTTTGTGGGTATACTCTTATGTAAGAGGTGTCTATGCTCATGGACGAGTATTTCTTTTATAAGGCCCATCAGAAAGAAATTATAAAGGATCATCTTGGTGATTATGTGGTTATTAAGGGCGATACTGTTTTGGGATATTATAAAAAATCAATGGAAGCCCTCAATGAGATGACGCGGGAACGTATCGAAGCAGGTACATTCGCAGTGCGGAAGTGCAGGCCAATAGGTGAACCGGATATGTCCGTCACTGATATTGATTATAGGGTGGTTCCTGCATGGACACATTAGCCATAACGTATAGGGCTGACCGCCTGTTAATCGCCGACAACACCGTGCATAGTATTGTAGAAATCTGTTGCTTTTTGATGAATTTCATCGATAGTTCTGTCTTTCCATAAATTTTTCTGCCATTTCGTATAATCAAAATGATCAGCTTTTATACTATTGATGAACCGCTCAGTGTTGACAGAGCCAATTGCCTCAATAAGAATTTTTATTGCTTCTACACGAAGCACTGTATCAGAATTATTTACTGCCTGCATCTTTTGCCTCCATTTCACGAACAAAATCAATAGGGTTTATAATTTTCAATTCCGTAAATAATGTCCGTTTCTTGAGCAATGGAACATCAGTTGTGATAAAGTATTCACACCCCGATTCAATGGCGCAAGACAGGTGAAGAGAATCCTTTGGTTTTACGTGCGCTTTCTGTATTTCGTTTCCCCGTGCAAGAATAGTGTCAGTAGGGGGACAAACCTGTTTAGCGATTTTTTCCCATGTTTTAATGGCTTCGCGTTTTTCTTCATACGGATTATCACTATTTTCATATTCATTCATATATGACCATACTAAATCATATTTGCCGCTTCGGATTTCATCTTGAATGTAAAGTTTTGCGACAGCTTCCATTTTAATCGTAAGTTGTTCCTTGTCATCAAATGGGCGGTTAAAGGCGCAATTATCAAGATATATTCTCATTACACGAGCATGCCACACAACCGAGGTAAAGTCCACCCCCCGCGAAAAAAAACCGGAACGGGCGCTGTTCCCGCTCCGGCAAGGGTATCACCTTTATTTTACCTAATGACGGCTTGAGTGAAAACCACGCAAGCCCCAAAAAACCCGCCTTACGGCGCCGGCGGCGCTCCCGCCTGTATCTTGCTCGTGTAGGTACTCCAATTCGCCGCCGTTTGATAGCCGGGGTTCACTACGCCTGCGGGTACATAGATTATCAGCGAAGAATGGGTATTCTGAAACGCGTTACCCCCCAATGTTGTAAGAGGCGACGTGTCCCGCAGTACATATACCGAGGTCAGGTTGCTGCAGTTACGGAACGCATAGCCGATAGAAGTAACGCTGGCGGGGATGGTAACCGAGGTCAGGCCGCTACAGCCATAGAACGCATGGTTGTCGATAGAAGTAACGCTGTCGCCAATGGTAACCGTGGCTAGGCTGTTACAGGAATTGAACGCATAGGTGCCGATAGAAGTAACGCTGTCGCCAATGGTAACCGATGCCAGGCTGCTACAGGCAGAGAACGCATAGGTGCCAATAGAAGTAACGCTATCGGGAATGGTAACCGATGCCAGGCTGCTACAGCCAGAGAACGCAGAGTTGCCGATAGAAATAACGCTGTCGCCGATGGTAACCGATGCCAGGCTGCTACAGCCAGAGAACGCAGTGTTGCCGATAGAAGTAACGCTGTCGGGGATGGTAACCGATGCCAGGCTGCTACAGGAATTGAACGCTTCGTTGCCGATAGAAGTAACGCTGTCGCCAATGGTAACCGATGCCAGGCTGCTACAGCCATAGAACGCAGTGTTGCCGATAGAAATAACGCTGTCGCCAATGGTAACCGATGCCAGGCTACTACAGCCAGAGAACGCAGAGCTGCCGATAGACGTAACGATGTCGGGGATGGTAACCGATGCCAGATCGCTACAGCCAGAGAACGCATAGTTGCCGATAGAGGTAACGCTGTCGCCGATGGTAACCGATGCCAGGCCGCTACAGCCCCTGAACGCATAGGAGCCGATAGAAGTAACGCTGTCGCCGACGGTAATGGACACAAGATTTGCCTTATTTGATCTGGCATTCGCAATAGAAGCAGTAATATCCGGAATACTGCTAAAGGTACAGCCACTCAGATCGTAGGCAACATAGACGCCGCTGGGAATCGCATCAAAAAGCGCGTCCAGGGGATCGGTGCCGCCGCTGTTGGATCCCGAAAACGAACTACTCACGTCGTCTATTGCGATTGAAACAACGATAGGATCAGCGCTGGTCGCGCCGCCGCCCGCCGCCGCCTCAGCCGCGACAAGTGTAGATAAATCGCCCAGATTACTTGCGGTTACAACGACGTCGGCAGCCGCGGCTGTTGCCGGGAAGGTGATGGTTACCGTGCCGCTGTTCGCCGCATTGGTTACGGTTCCGCCTAAATGCGTAAAGCCGTTCGCTGCGACGCCGGTAAAGGTATAGCCGGTTTTTGCTGTCAGGGTTACCTCAGCCTTGTATACCGCCCCAGCGGCAAAAGCGCCGGTATGAGGCGCGTCGGCGTCGGTTTTCCAGGCAATGCTTCCGCTGTACTGGGTTTCATTAATTGCCGTGGTAACCGGGGTTGCGTCTTTAGCCGGGGCCGTTACCAGAGCGGTCAGGTTAAGGGCGCTAACAACGACATCGGCCGCGGCTGTTGCCGGGAAGGTGATGGTTACCGTGCCGCTGTTAACCGCATTGGTTACGGTTGCACTGGTGTACGTAAAGCTATTCGCCGCCACGCCGGTAAAGGTAAAGCCGGATTCAGCCGTCAGGGTTACCTCGGCCTTGTATACCGCCCCAGCGGCAAAAGCGCCGCTATGAGGCGCGCCGGCATCGGTTTTCCAGGCAATGGTTCCGCTGTACTGGGGTTGATTAATCGTCGTGGTAACCGGGGTTGCGTCTTTAACCGGGGCCGTTACCAGAGCGGTCAGGTTAAGGTCGGTAACAACGGCATCGGCCGCGGCTGTTGCCGGGAAGGTGATGGTTACTACGCCGCTATTGGCCGCATTGGTTACGGTTGCGCCTGAGTACGTAAAACTGTTTGCCGCCACGCCGGTAAAGGTAAAACCGGATTCAGCCGTCAGGGTAAGCTCGGCCTTGTATACCGTCCCAGCGGCAAAAACGCCGCTATGAGCCGCGCCGGTGTTGGTTGTCCAGACAATGCTTCCGGTGTACTGGGTTTCATTAATTGCCGTGGTAACCGGGGTCGCATCTTTAACCGGGGCCGTTACCAGAGCGGTGAGGTTAAGGGCGGTTACCGGGTCATTTACCCCATTGGCGGTGGTTGCCGGGAAGGTGATAGTTACTACGCCGCTATTGGCCGCATTGGTTACGGTTGCCCCTGAGTACGTAAAGCTGTTCGCCGCGATGCCGGTAAGGGTATAGCCGCTTTTTGCCGTCAGGGTAAGCTCGGCTTTGTATACGGTTGAAGCGGCAAAAGCACCGCTATGAGCCGCGCCGGTGTTGGTTGTCCAGGCAATGGTTCCGGTGTACTGGGTTTCATTAATTGCCGTGGTAACCGGGGTCGCATCTTTAACCGGGGCCGTTACCAGGCTGTCCAGACTTAATGTGTTTATGATGGTGTCGGCGCCCACGGCTGCGGTTGCCGGGAAGGTAATAGTTACCGTGCCGCTGTTGGCCGCATTGGTTACGGTTCCGCCTGAGTGCGTAAAGCTGTTCGCCGCAACGCCGGTAAGGGTATAGCCGGTTTTTGCCGTCAGGGTAAGCTCAGCCTTGTATACCGCCCCAGCGGCAAAAGCGCCGGTATGAGGCGCGCCGGTGCCGGTTGTCCAGGCAATGGTTCCGGTATATTGGGTTTGATTAATCGTTGTGGTAACCGGGGGCGCATCCTTAACCGGGGCCGTTACCAGGGCGGTGAGGTTAAGGGCGGTTACGACCATCGCAGCGGTTACATCCGCAGTATAGGCCGCCGTCAATACCGCGCTGTCGTTCCAGCCCGCCTTTACCGCGATAGCTTTAACCGTTGCCGGAAGCGTCAGCGTAAAGGGCGCGGTGTATGCCGGGCTGCCGGCCGATGGCGCGGAGCCGTCGGTGGTGTAGTGGATGACCGCGCCGGTGGTGGCGGTAGCAAGGCTTATCGCCTGCGCAGGGTTGATAGCCCCTGCCGCCGGGTTTGCGGTGGGGGTAGCCGCCGTTTCGGGGGGCGTATCGCCGCCGCCATCGGTGGTGGGTGTACACCCGGTGAACGTGAGGGCTGCCGCCCCGGCCAGCATGAGGGCGGCCAGCACTTGTGCGGCCCTCATCATCGTCTGTTTTCTCTTCATAATAACTCCTTAAAAATGAGATTAGAATAAGAAGCCCCGCCGCGTATCGAGCATGGTCCGGTACGCAGAGAGGCTTCATAATGCACATGAGAACGGGTAAATGCGAAAGAGCGCTTGTTCAGGAAATTCTTATAGTCTGATAAACCTGTCGTGTGTGTGTGGGGGGGGGGGGGGGGGGGAAATAGGCAACCACAAGAGGATTTAAATGTTTATAGGGCTTTAAGTGGGAAAAACAGATCTTAAACTTCAATTTTCCCGGGAAAATTCCTTATGCCCTCTCCGCTGGAAAAAAAAAACACAGTATTACATATAAATTACATTTTACATCAGTGTGATTTTTTATGATGCAACACTTAATGTCTCATCATACACC
>BNVD01000030.1 GCA_025997835.1 Spirochaetia bacterium | reverse complement strand
TGAAGAACACGATTACCCGGTAACCGCCGGATTTTCCTTCGCCGGGGCGGGCCACCCGCACCTTGTAAACCCCTGAGCCATAATCTGCGTCCGCTAAATCATCTTCAAGCACATTGTTGACTATGACTTTAAGTTCATCGTCCCCTATGCCTTCCTTTCGGGCAAACCGGGTAAACCATGTGTTCTTGAATATCCTCACTCAGTATACATTAACACAAAACCGGGTTGCTTTCAAGATTGCTGTGGAAAATCTTGACGACCGCTACCCGCAACTCAGGCTGTGGTCTAGCAGTTTGTTGCACTTTGTGCAATTCAATAGAAAAAATCGGCTTTCAAGCCGATTTTTACCTTGCAAACTGCGTCGAACCGAAGGTTCGCGGCAGCCCGTTAATCGGGAATTTTTTGCGGCCTCAAGCGCAAGGCGACCGTGTACGGTCGCACATTCACAAGCACAACAGGCTCCTGGGGAGCGTCAGCAGGATACTATGTACCTTGTAATTTTGAAAGAAAGTGATGCCCTTGACGTAACCTCATTTCTGTATAGAATTTACCCCAACATGAGTGATTATTTGGACCCTAATAATGAGGAACTGCTCAAGGATTTCTTCAGCGAAGCCCAGATGCAGGTGGATACGCTGGAGCAGAACGTACTGGTTCTTGAGAACGAAGGCGGGAACCGGGACGCGGTAGATGAGATCTTCCGGGCGGCGCATACCCTCAAGGGGGGGGCGGCCACGGTAGAGATGATGGAGTTGTCCCATTTTACCCACCTTGTTGAGGATGTGCTTGACGCCATCCGCTCCGATCAGGTGACGGTGAACGAAGATGTGGTGGACACCCTGCTTGCCGCCATCGACATTATTAAGGCCATGCTGGAAAAACGGATGGATGGGGCGGTCTATCGGGATGATACCTCCCTGATTGAAGGCCGTCTTTCGGTACTGATTCCCGAAAGCTCCTCCCATAAAAAGGGCTCCGCCAAAGCAGCGGCTCCGAAACCCGCGCCTGTACCCGTTGCGCCTCCTCAGGCCGCCGCGCCGGCGCCCGCCAAGGGCGATCTTTCCGAATCCGAGATACAGGAACTGAAACAAACCGGCGGTGGAATGCCGGTGTACCGCATCCGGGTTCAGATGGATGAAAACGGTGTGATGAATACCGTGGGCGGCATCCAGGTATACGCCTCCCTTAAAAGCGAAGGGACGGTCCTCAAGACCACCCCGGATTTTGAACAGCTCTACGAAGATACCTTCTTCCCCGTGGTGGACTACTATTTTGCCGCCCAAAAGACGCCGGAAGAACTGACGAAGTACGTGGTACTCCCCGATATAAGCCTTGGGGCGGAGATTACCAACATTGATACGCTTATCGAAGCCGTAACAGGCGGCGCCCAGCCTGTAGCAGCGGCCCCTGCCGCCGTACCTGCGCCCCCGGTTGCCGCGCCTGCCGCCGTAGACGCCGCGTCCACGCCTGAGGCCGCCGTCATATCGGCAGATGCGGACGCTGCCGAAACCGCCAAATCCGCCGCGGCAAGCACCGCCCCTGCGGATGCCGCCAAATCCGCCGCCGCTGGTGAGGACGCCAGGAAAGCGGGGAAAGAGGCGGGGTCCATACTGCGGGTCGATTCCAAGCGTATCGACGACCTTCTCAATCTGGTCTCCGAAACGGTTATTACCAAGGCAACCTTTAACCAGATCAGCAGCCAGTTCAACGATTTGCAGAACAACTTGCACGCCATAGAATCCGCCTACCGGGACAAGATTAAGAGCCTGTTCGACAGTCTGCCGGACTATCTGCAAAGCATCCAGGAGGGCAAGACGGTCAAGGACATCCGTAAACAGATCGGCGAGGAATACGGGGATATGTTCTCCCTCTTTGATGAATTTGAATCCGGCCTTAAGGACAACGTGGGTAAATTCCGCACCACCTCCCAGAACCTGGGCCGTATCACCGGGGAACTCCAGGAAGGGGTCATGCGGATACGGATGGTGCCCATCAGCCAGATATTCAGCCGTTTCCCCCGGCTGGTCCGGGACCTGTCAAAGTCCCTCAACAAGAAGATCAACCTGGTCATCGAAGGGGAGGAGACGGAACTGGACAAGTCGGTCATTGAGGACCTTTTGGACCCCATCATGCACTCGGTGCGGAACTCCATCGACCACGGCATTGAATCCCAGGAAGATCGGCGGGCAGCGGGTAAGCCCGAAGAGGGGATGGTGATCCTCAAAGCTGCCAACGAAGGGAACATGATCATCATCGAGATTGCCGACGATGGTAAGGGCATCGATGTAAACGCCGTTAAGAACAAGGCCATCGAGCGGGGACTTATCAGCCCCAACAAGATACTTACCGATGTGGAAGCCTTTAACCTCATCTTTGAGCCGGGCTTCTCCACCGCCAGGAGCATTACCGCCATATCGGGACGGGGGGTGGGCCTGGACGTGGTGCGCCGGTCCATCGAAAAACTCAACGGTACGGTGACGGTCACCTCCGAAAAGGGACGGGGCACCAAGTTCATCATAAAGCTGCCCCTCACGTTGGCGATTATTCAGGGCCTGTTGGTGCGGGTGGGGCCGGAAATCTACTCTATCCCCATCACCTCGGTTATCGAGAGCCTGCGAATCAAGCCCGAAGACATACAGCGCATCGACAACTACGAGGTGTTCAACATCCGCAGCGACGTGGTGTCCCTGCTCCGGCTGAACCGGCTGTTCGGCATCAAAAGCGAGGAGTCCCAGGAGTATAACTTTATCGTCATCGTGGGTACCGCCGAAAAAAAGATGGGTTTTATGGTGGACAGCCTTATCGGTGAGGAAGACGTGGTTATCAAGCCCCTGCGGGATCAGTATACTAATTCACCGGGGATTGCCGGCGCGTCGATTCTGGGGGACGGTTCGGTTTCCCTCATCATCGATGTAAGCCAGCTTCTGGAATTGGGGCTCCGTAAGGAGCTTGAGCAACTCCGGGTCCGCGAGCGGCTTTAGCCGCCCGACTTTAGTCGTACGACCGTAAGGAACATCTATGGCAGCAGTAATAAAAGATTTGGTACAAGTAAACGCGGATCTGCAGGAACAAAAGGATCGGGTCGAAACCGTCGACTTCAAGATGATCACCTTTTCTTTGGGCGGCAAGGACTACGGGGTGGACATCATGAACGTGAAGGAAATCGCCAAGGCCGACAAGTTCACCTACGTGCCCAATGCGGCCTCCTTTGTCCGGGGGGTCTACAACCTCCGGGGGGAAATTATCCCCATTGTTGATTTACGTATCTTTTTTCACCTTCCCGTTGACCAGACTGAGGATAATCAGGAAAACATGCTGATCCTCCGCATTGGGGACCGGGTGTACGGCACCATTGTGGACAAGATCGACAAGGTGGTGGGGAGCAATGCCGAACAAATTCAGCCTCCCCATCCGATTTTTGGGGATATTAACATCAAGTTTATCAGCGGAGTGGTGGAAAAACAGGGCAGCCTGTACATCATTCTGGACGTGATCCGCATCTTTACCCAAAGTGATGAAGAAAAGGCGAAACCCCGTGGTACCCTGCAGGAAGGGGCGGGTGAGAATTTCTTTGTCCCGGCAGTAGCTACGCCCCCGGAAGCGCGTAACGAAGTATCCGACTCGGATTTCGGCTTTATCAAGGACGGTCTTATCGCCCTCAAGCACTTTACCCCAGGCCCCCTTAACGAGCTTTGGCTGGGTAAGCGCTTTACCGAGTGGAGCGGCCTGCATTCGGGGGCGGAAGTGCAGCTCCGCAATGCCAACGACGCGGACGACTTTCTTTCGACCTTCTATTCTCCGGGTAACGGTACCTTCTGGGAGGATGAATACGCCTATATGGTCAAGAACCTACTGCCCGACCTGAGTTCCAACAACATTCAGGTGTGGAATCTTGGCTGCGGAAAGGGCTATGAAACTTTCTCATTGGCCTGTATACTCAAATCACGGTACCCGTTGGGGCATATCAAAATATGGGCCAACGACAGCGACCTTATGGCTATATCCCAGGCCCCCAATATGGTGTATGACCTGAATGAGGCGCCGGAATTCGTACGCGGGTATCTGGTCAAGGGCAAGAACGGCTACAGCTTTAATCAGGAGATTAAGGACGCCATCACCTTTGAATACCACGATGTTTTGAACGGCAATGTGGTTCCCGAAGTGGACATCATCATGGTCCGGGATTTGCTGTCCTTCGTGACGGTTCAGGATCAGGACCGGCTTATTGCCGAATTTGCGGAGAAGCTGAAAAAGCGGGGGGTCGTTTTTTTGGGCAGAAACGAACGGCTTTCGGAAGACGACTGGCAGCCCATATCGAAGGATCCGGTTTCCGCTTTTATGCGTAATTAAATAAGGTAGTTCCAAAATATCAAATTTTGGAACTGCCTTAAACGACAGGAAGGAGCATTGTTATGAGAGTTGAATACATCAACCCTTTTGTGGAGGCTACGTTTAGTATTCTTACGGAAGTTCTCCCCGAGACCGAGGTAAAGCGGGGCGAGTTGACCTTAAAGTCCACCACCGTGTCGATTATGGGCGTGGCGGCGCTGGTCGGTCTTGCGGGGGATGTGGAAGGCCGGGTCCTCTTTGACATGACCCGCGACACGGCGCTGGCGGTTGCCGGTGTGATGAACGGAGAGACCTTCACCGCCATGGACGAGTTGGCCAAAGCCACCATCCAGGAACTGGCCAATATGATCACCGCCCAAGCGGTGAGCAAGCTCCACGATCTGGGCTTCAAGTTCGACCTTACCCCGCCGGCGCTCTTTACCGGTGAAAACATGGAGATATCCAATAACCTTAAGATTGAAGCCCTCGTTGTTCCCATGAACCTGGGGCCATTGGGCAAGATCGAAGTAAACGTCGCCATCCGCGAGCGACTTTAGTCGTGCAACTAAAGTTGCTTGACTTTAGTCGTGCAACTGAAGTTGTGCAACTAAAGTTGTGCAACTAAAGTTGCTTGACTTTAGTCGTATTGACAGTGCGGGGTTCTTTGGTATAGTGTGAGGTATCGGGCGGTTAGCTCAGTTGGTTAGAGCATCACCTTGACATGGTGGGGGTCACAAGTTCGAATCTTGTATCGCCCAAACCGTAATTCTATACAACATATAGAGTTACGGTTTTTTTATGTCCGTTCGCACTGCCGTCTGGAACCGCCAGCACCGTGAAGAACCCGCTGGCTTGGCGTAAACGTTTCACGACGGGAGAAAATTCATGCAAAAAGTATGTATTGTTGAGGATGACGACAATATCCGTGAAATGGTACTGTATGCGTTGTCCTCCGCCGGATTTGAAGCGGAGGGCTTTACCTCAGGCGAGGCGTTTTACACCCGTTTGCTAAAAGAGGCGCCCTCACTTATTCTGCTGGACATCATGCTGCCCGGAGAAGATGGCATATCCCTATTAAAAAAGTTGAAACAGGCTGAAAAGACAAAGCTGATACCGGTGATCATGCTCACCGCAAAGGGCACGGAGCTTGACCGTATCAAGGGGCTTGATTTAGGGGCGGATGACTACATTACAAAGCCCTTTTCCGTGATGGAAGCCATATCAAGGGTGAAGGCTGTGCTTCGCAGGTGTGAAGGAAGTGAAAAAAGCGAAAGCAATGCGGATAAACCCGGTAAAGTCACCGTCGGCAGCGTCACACTTCATAGCGACCGGCGTGTAGTATTTGCGGGGGATACCGAAATTGCCCTTACCTATAAAGAGTTTGAACTGCTTTACTACTTGATGCACCATAAGGGAATTGTTGTAAGGCGCGATACATTGCTCAATCAGGTTTGGGGCTTTGACTACGCCGGTGAGACTCGTACTGTTGATATGCACATCAAATCCCTGCGAAAAAAGATGGGGACAGCCGGTGATATGATCAAAACGGTGCGGAATGTCGGTTACAAGATAGAGGGTTAATTTTTGAAAAAACGTATTTTTGTTAGTATGATACTGCTGACGGTAATCAGCCTGGTGCTTGTGGCGGCGGCGCTCTGCTTTGTGTTTTACAACCAGTTTTCGGGAATCGTAAGAAGCGAGCTTCGGGAGCGGGCAGACCTATTCAGAAACGCCGATACACAAACCGCTATGCAGGAGCTTTCTCTATTCAAACCCAATGATATGCGTATCACCTTGATTCACCCGGACGGAATAGTCGCGTTTGATAACGCGGTTGGTACAGAGGGTTTAGCAAACCATAAGGATCGGGAAGAAGTTGTGGAAGCGGTTGAGACAGGCTGGGGTGAGAGCCGCCGGTTGTCGGATACCTTGGGCCTGGAAACCTATTATTATGCGGTCCGCCTGGCGGATGGCTCTTTATTGCGTATAGCAAAGACAACCAGCAGTATTTGGGGAATGTTCAGAGGCGTGCTGCCTGCGGTTATCTGCATTATTTTTATCATTCTTATCATCGGTTATTTATTGGCGGGAAATCTAACAAAACGGATTGTCGCGCCCATAAACAACCTCGATCTAAACACGGAATCTACCCCGCCCTATGATGAGCTTGTCCCGTTCATCAGGACTATTGAGCAACAGCGTGAGCGTATTGCCGAGCAGTTTTCTGATTTGCAAAGCCGCACGGATACTATTGGCGCAATTATGGACAGTATGAGTGAGGGCATTATACTAATTAACAGACAAGGCCTTATCCTTTCCGTCAACAAAAGCGCGGCGGCTCTTTTTGAAACTGATACCGCTATGGACGGCAAAAATATTTTGGAGCTGATACGGGACCTTGAGTTGCTGGAACACGTGAGGGCTGCGCTATCCGGCAAGCGGAGCGAATTCAGCATCCGGCGTTCCGGCAAATCGTATCGTGTGTTTTTTAGCCCGGTAACAGACAGAGGCGCTCTTATACTGTTTCTCGATATAACCGAAAAAATGATGGCTGAACAAATGCGGCGGGAGTTTTCGGCTAATGTGTCACATGAGTTAAAAACGCCGCTTACGAGCATTTATGGCCATGCGGAAATGCTTTATAGCGGTATCGTTAAGGAAAGCGATAAACACGGGTTTTTCGGAAAGATTAAAGACGAAGCCGCCCGTTTGATAACACTTATCGAAGATATTATCCTCATCTCCGAACTGGACGAAAACACCGGAGGCGAAACCTTTGAAGAAGTGAGCCTTGCTGCCATTGCAACCGATGCGGCGGAAGCGCTTTCGTTAAAAGCCAGCGAACACAAAGTTACGGTGAGTATCTCTGGCAATGCCTCAATGTCAGCCGTGCGCTCTATGATATATGAGATGTTCTATAACCTGATTGATAACGCCATAAAATACAACAAGTCAGGCGGGCAGGTGAAGGTCGATGTTTCCCAAATTAAAGATACGATTGAAATCGCTGTTGCCGATACCGGAATTGGTATCCCCGACGATGCTCAAAGCCGTGTGTTTGAGCGGTTCTACCGGGTGGATAAATCCCGCTCCAAAAAAACAGGAGGAACCGGGCTCGGCCTTGCTATCGTAAAGCATATTGTCCTGCTCCACAAAGGGAAACTTGCGCTGAAGAGCTCTGAAGGTCAAGGAACAGTTGTTACGATAATCTTTTAAAACCAATAACGCACACCTGCTTCGAATGTCAAAGAGCCATCGGGAAAATATATTCCGGAATGTGAATCTGAACCGTTCCAAAAGCCCGCGCCAAAGTGTGGAATCCAGGCCCCAAAAACTTCCAATTTTTTTCTAAAAATCCATGATATGCCTATGGGGATACGAATGCCCCCACTGAACCTTGACCAGGTATCTTCGCGTATACTGCTATTGGTAAACCAGAAGTATGCCCCGATTCCCAAAAACCAGCCAAGATTGATTTCTTCCGCAAATGTCTTATCCAGAAAATAATAGTCGCCGGAAACGCCGATATTAAGCCAATTACTTTTTAGCCCTAAACTAAGGTCCCAGAATATTGGGATTTTGGGGGCTTTAAAACTAATTGCAGGACCCCCGGAACTCTCAAATTTATCCCACGAGAAATCATTTCGCCCATGTACCCCAATTCCCCATGTATCAGTCTGATGGTGTTGGGCAAAAAGCGAAGACGCGGCGGTTATCATGAATAGCGCACATTCAGACCTGTAGGCAGACAGAGATATATATGATAGTCTAACGGGAAGGAGAAAGATGTGAAAAAAAATGGTTTGCTGAGTGTTTTTATTCTGATAATTGCCGCGTCTTCGCTTTTTGCCCAACACCATCAGACTGATACATGGGGAATTGGGGTACATGGGCGAAATGATTTCTCGTGGGATAAATTTGAGAGTTCCGGGGGTCCTGCAATTAGTTTTAAAGCCCCCAAAATCCCAATATTCTGGGACCTTAGTTTAGGGCTAAAAAGTAATTGGCTTAATATCGGCGTTTCCGGCGACTATTATTTTCTGGATAAGACATTTGCGGAAGAAATCAATCTTGGCTGGTTTTTGGGAATCGGGGCATACTTCTGGTTTACCAATAGCAGTATACGCGAAGATACCTGGTCAAGGTTCAGTGGGGGCATTCGTATCCCCATAGGCATATCATGGATTTTTAGAAAAAAATTGGAAGTTTTTGGGGCCTGGATTCCACACTTTGGCGCGGGCTTTTGGAACGGTTCAGATTCACATTCCGGAATATATTTTCCCGATGGCTCTTTGACATTCGAAGCAGGTGTGCGTTATTGGTTTTAAAAGATTATCGTAACAACTGTTCCTTGACCTTCAGAGCTCTTCAGCGCAAGTTTCCCTTTGTGGAGCAGGACAATATGCTTTACGATAGCAAGGCCGAGCCCGGTTCCTCCTGTTTTTTTGGAGCGGGATTTATCCACCCGGTAGAACCGCTCAAACACACGGCTTTGAGCATCGTCGGGGATACCAATTCCGGTATCGGCAACAGCGATTTCAATCGTATCTTTAATTTGGGAAACATCGACCTTCACCTGCCCGCCTGACTTGTTGTATTTTATGGCGTTATCAATCAGGTTATAGAACATCTCATATATCATAGAGCGCACGGCTGACATTGAGGCATTGCCAGAGATACTCACCGTAACTTTGTGTTCGCTGGCTTTTAACGAAAGCGCTTCCGCCGCATCGGTTGCAATGGCAGCAAGGCTCACTTCTTCAAAGGTTTCGCCTCCGGTGTTTTCGTCCAGTTCGGAGATGAGGATAATATCTTCGATAAGTGTTATCAAACGGGCGGCTTCGTCTTTAATCTTTCCGAAAAACCCGTGTTTATCGCTTTCCTTAACGATACCGCTATAAAGCATTTCCGCATGGCCATAAATGCTCGTAAGCGGCGTTTTTAACTCATGTGACACATTAGCCGAAAACTCCCGCCGCATTTGTTCAGCCATCATTTTTTCGGTTATATCGAGAAACAGTATAAGAGCGCCTCTGTCTGTTACCGGGCTAAAAAACACACGATACGATTTGCCGGAACGCCGGATGCTGAATTCGCTCCGCTTGCCGGATAGCGCAGCCCTCACGTGTTCCAGCAACTCAAGGTCCCGTATCAGCTCCAAAATATTTTTGCCGTCCATAGCGGTATCAGTTTCAAAAAGAGCCGCCGCGCTTTTGTTGACGGAAAGGATAAGGCCTTGTCTGTTAATTAGTATAATGCCCTCACTCATACTGTCCATAATTGCGCCAATAGTATCCGTGCGGCTTTGCAAATCAGAAAACTGCTCGGCAATACGCTCACGCTGTTGCTCAATAGTCCTGATGAACGGGACAAGCTCATCATAGGGCGGGGTAGATTCCGTGTTTAGATCGAGGTTGTTTATGGGCGCGACAATCCGTTTTGTTAGATTTCCCGCCAATAAATAACCGATGATAAGAATGATAAAAATAATGCAGATAACCGCAGGCAGCACGCCTCTGAACATTCCCCAAATACTGCTGGTTGTCTTTGCTATACGCAATAAAGAGCCATCCGCCAGGCGGACCGCATAATAATAGGTTTCCAGGCCCAAGGTATCCGACAACCGGCGGCTCTCACCCCAGCCTGTCTCAACCGCTTCCACAACTTCTTCCCGATCCTTATGGTTTGCTAAACCCTCTGTACCAACCGCGTTATCAAACGCGACTATTCCGTCCGGGTGAATCAAGGTGATACGCATATCATTGGGTTTGAATAGAGAAAGCTCCTGCATAGCGGTTTGTGTATCGGCGTTTCTGAATAGGTCTGCCCGCTCCCGAAGCTCGCTTCTTACGATTCCCGAAAACTGGTTGTAAAACACAAAGCAGAGCGCCGCCGCCACAAGCACCAGGCTGATTACCGTCAGCAGTATCATACTAACAAAAATACGTTTTTTCAAAAATTAACCCTCTATCTTGTAACCGACATTCCGCACCGTTTTGATCATATCACCGGCTGTCCCCATCTTTTTTCGCAGGGATTTGATGTGCATATCAACAGTACGAGTCTCACCGGCGTAGTCAAAGCCCCAAACCTGATTGAGCAATGTATCGCGCCTTACAACAATTCCCTTATGGTGCATCAAGTAGTAAAGCAGTTCAAACTCTTTATAGGTAAGGGCAATTTCGGTATCCCCCGCAAATACTACACGCCGGTCGCTATGAAGTGTGACGCTGCCGACGGTGACTTTACCGGGTTTATCCGCATTGCTTTCGCTTTTTTCACTTCCTTCACACCTGCGAAGCACAGCCTTCACCCTTGATATGGCTTCCATCACGGAAAAGGGCTTTGTAATGTAGTCATCCGCCCCTAAATCAAGCCCCTTGATACGGTCAAGCTCCGTGCCCTTTGCGGTGAGCATGATCACCGGTATCAGCTTTGTCTTTTCAGCCTGTTTCAACTTTTTTAATAGGGATATGCCATCTTCTCCGGGCAGCATGATGTCCAGCAGAATAAGTGAGGGCGCCTCTTTTAGCAAACGGGTGTAAAACGCCTCGCCTGAGGTAAAGCCCTCCGCTTCAAATCCGGCGGAGGACAACGCATACAGTACCATTTCACGGATATTGTCGTCATCCTCAACAATACATACTTTTTGCATGAATTTTCTCCCGTCGTGAAACGTTTACGCCAAGCCAGCGGGTTCTTCACGGTGCTGGCGGTTCCAGACGGCAGTGCGAACGGACATAAAAAAACCGTAACTCTATATGTTGTATAGAATTACGGTTTGGGCGATACAAGATTCGAACTTGTGACCCCCACCATGTCAAGGTGATGCTCTAACCAACTGAGCTAACCGCCCGATACCTCACACTATACCAAAGAACCCCGCACTGTCAATACGACTAAAGTCAAGCAACTTTAGTTGCACAACTTCAACTTTAGTTGCACAACTTTACGACTAAAGTCAAGCAACTTTAGTTGCACGACTAAAGTCGCTCGCGGATGGCGACGTTTACTTCGATCTTGCCCAATGGCCCCAGGTTCATGGGAACAACGAGGGCTTCAATCTTAAGGTTATTGGATATCTCCATGTTTTCACCGGTAAAGAGCGCCGGCGGGGTAAGGTCGAACTTGAAGCCCAGATCGTGGAGCTTGCTCACCGCTTGGGCGGTGATCATATTGGCCAGTTCCTGGATGGTGGCTTTGGCCAACTCGTCCATGGCGGTGAAGGTCTCTCCGTTCATCACACCGGCAACCGCCAGCGCCGTGTCGCGGGTCATGTCAAAGAGGACCCGGCCTTCCACATCCCCCGCAAGACCGACCAGCGCCGCCACGCCCATAATCGACACGGTGGTGGACTTTAAGGTCAACTCGCCCCGCTTTACCTCGGTCTCGGGGAGAACTTCCGTAAGAATACTAAACGTAGCCTCCACAAAAGGGTTGATGTATTCAACTCTCATAACAATGCTCCTTCCTGTCGTTTAAGGCAGTTCCAAAATTTGATATTTTGGAACTACCTTATTTAATTACGCATAAAAGCGGAAACCGGATCCTTCGATATGGGCTGCCAGTCGTCTTCCGAAAGCCGTTCGTTTCTGCCCAAAAAAACGACCCCCCGCTTTTTCAGCTTCTCCGCAAATTCGGCAATAAGCCGGTCCTGATCCTGAACCGTCACGAAGGACAGCAAATCCCGGACCATGATGATGTCCACTTCGGGAACCACATTGCCGTTCAAAACATCGTGGTATTCAAAGGTGATGGCGTCCTTAATCTCCTGATTAAAGCTGTAGCCGTTCTTGCCCTTGACCAGATACCCGCGTACGAATTCCGGCGCCTCATTCAGGTCATACACCATATTGGGGGCCTGGGATATAGCCATAAGGTCGCTGTCGTTGGCCCATATTTTGATATGCCCCAACGGGTACCGTGATTTGAGTATACAGGCCAATGAGAAAGTTTCATAGCCCTTTCCGCAGCCAAGATTCCACACCTGAATGTTGTTGGAACTCAGGTCGGGCAGTAGGTTCTTGACCATATAGGCGTATTCATCCTCCCAGAAGGTACCGTTACCCGGAGAATAGAAGGTCGAAAGAAAGTCGTCCGCGTCGTTGGCATTGCGGAGCTGCACTTCCGCCCCCGAATGCAGGCCGCTCCACTCGGTAAAGCGCTTACCCAGCCAAAGCTCGTTAAGGGGGCCTGGGGTAAAGTGCTTGAGGGCGATAAGACCGTCCTTGATAAAGCCGAAATCCGAGTCGGATACTTCGTTACGCGCTTCCGGGGGCGTAGCTACTGCCGGGACAAAGAAATTCTCACCCGCCCCTTCCTGCAGGGTACCACGGGGTTTCGCCTTTTCTTCATCACTTTGGGTAAAGATGCGGATCACGTCCAGAATGATGTACAGGCTGCCCTGTTTTTCCACCACTCCGCTGATAAACTTGATGTTAATATCCCCAAAAATCGGATGGGGAGGCTGAATTTGTTCGGCATTGCTCCCCACCACCTTGTCGATCTTGTCCACAATGGTGCCGTACACCCGGTCCCCAATGCGGAGGATCAGCATGTTTTCCTGATTATCCTCAGTCTGGTCAACGGGAAGGTGAAAAAAGATACGTAAATCAACAATGGGGATAATTTCCCCCCGGAGGTTGTAGACCCCCCGGACAAAGGAGGCCGCATTGGGCACGTAGGTGAACTTGTCGGCCTTGGCGATTTCCTTCACGTTCATGATGTCCACCCCGTAGTCCTTGCCGCCCAAAGAAAAGGTGATCATCTTGAAGTCGACGGTTTCGACCCGATCCTTTTGTTCCTGCAGATCCGCGTTTACTTGTACCAAATCTTTTATTACTGCTGCCATAGATGTTCCTTACGGTCGTACGACTAAAGTCGGGCGGCTAAAGCCGCTCGCGGACCCGGAGTTGCTCAAGCTCCTTACGGAGCCCCAATTCCAGAAGCTGGCTTACATCGATGATGAGGGAAACCGAACCGTCCCCCAGAATCGACGCGCCGGCAATCCCCGGTGAATTAGTATACTGATCCCGCAGGGGCTTGATAACCACGTCTTCCTCACCGATAAGGCTGTCCACCATAAAACCCATCTTTTTTTCGGCGGTACCCACGATGACGATAAAGTTATACTCCTGGGACTCCTCGCTTTTGATGCCGAACAGCCGGTTCAGCCGGAGCAGGGACACCACGTCGCTGCGGATGTTGAACACCTCGTAGTTGTCGATGCGCTGTATGTCTTCGGGCTTGATTCGCAGGCTCTCGATAACCGAGGTGATGGGGATAGAGTAGATTTCCGGCCCCACCCGCACCAACAGGCCCTGAATAATCGCCAACGTGAGGGGCAGCTTTATGATGAACTTGGTGCCCCGTCCCTTTTCGGAGGTGACCGTCACCGTACCGTTGAGTTTTTCGATGGACCGGCGCACCACGTCCAGGCCCACCCCCCGTCCCGATATGGCGGTAATGCTCCTGGCGGTGGAGAAGCCCGGCTCAAAGATGAGGTTAAAGGCTTCCACATCGGTAAGTATCTTGTTGGGGCTGATAAGTCCCCGCTCGATGGCCTTGTTCTTAACGGCGTTTACATCGATGCCCTTACCATCGTCGGCAATCTCGATGATGATCATGTTCCCTTCGTTGGCAGCTTTGAGGATCACCATCCCCTCTTCGGGCTTACCCGCTGCCCGCCGATCTTCCTGGGATTCAATGCCGTGGTCGATGGAGTTCCGCACCGAGTGCATGATGGGGTCCAAAAGGTCCTCAATGACCGACTTGTCCAGTTCCGTCTCCTCCCCTTCGATGACCAGGTTGATCTTCTTGTTGAGGGACTTTGACAGGTCCCGGACCAGCCGGGGGAAACGGCTGAATATCTGGCTGATGGGCACCATCCGTATCCGCATGACCCCTTCCTGGAGTTCCCCGGTGATACGGCCCAGGTTCTGGGAGGTGGTGCGGAATTTACCCACGTTGTCCTTAAGGCCGGATTCAAATTCATCAAAGAGGGAGAACATATCCCCGTATTCCTCGCCGATCTGTTTACGGATGTCCTTGACCGTCTTGCCCTCCTGGATGCTTTGCAGATAGTCCGGCAGACTGTCGAACAGGCTCTTAATCTTGTCCCGGTAGGCGGATTCTATGGCGTGCAAGTTGTTCTGCAAATCGTTGAACTGGCTGCTGATCTGGTTAAAGGTTGCCTTGGTAATAACCGTTTCGGAGACCAGATTGAGAAGGTCGTCGATACGCTTGGAATCGACCCGCAGTATGGACCCCGCCTCTTTCCCCGCTTTCCTGGCGTCCTCACCAGCGGCGGCGGATTTGGCGGCATCCGCAGGGGCGGTGCTTGCCGCGGCGGATTTGGCGGTTTCGGCAGCGTCCGCATCTGCCGATATGACGGCGGCCTCAGGCGTGGACGCGGCGTCTACGGCGGCAGGCGCGGCAACCGGGGGCGCAGGTACGGCGGCAGGGGCCGCTGCTACAGGCTGGGCGCCGCCTGTTACGGCTTCGATAAGCGTATCAATGTTGGTAATCTCCGCCCCAAGGCTTATATCGGGGAGTACCACGTACTTCGTCAGTTCTTCCGGCGTCTTTTGGGCGGCAAAATAGTAGTCCACCACGGGGAAGAAGGTATCTTCGTAGAGCTGTTCAAAATCCGGGGTGGTCTTGAGGACCGTCCCTTCGCTTTTAAGGGAGGCGTATACCTGGATGCCGCCCACGGTATTCATCACACCGTTTTCATCCATCTGAACCCGGATGCGGTACACCGGCATTCCACCGCCGGTTTGTTTCAGTTCCTGTATCTCGGATTCGGAAAGATCGCCCTTGGCGGGCGCCGGCGCGGCGGCCTGAGGAGGCGCAACGGGTACAGGCGCGGGTTTCGGAGCCGCTGCTTTGGCGGAGCCCTTTTTATGGGAGGAGCTTTCGGGAATCAGTACCGAAAGACGGCCTTCAATCAGGGAGGTATCATCCCGATAGACCGCCCCATCCATCCGTTTTTCCAGCATGGCCTTAATAATGTCGATGGCGGCAAGCAGGGTGTCCACCACATCTTCGTTCACCGTCACCTGATCGGAGCGGATGGCGTCAAGCACATCCTCAACAAGGTGGGTAAAATGGGACAACTCCATCATCTCTACCGTGGCCGCCCCCCCCTTGAGGGTATGCGCCGCCCGGAAGATCTCATCTACCGCGTCCCGGTTCCCGCCTTCGTTCTCAAGAACCAGTACGTTCTGCTCCAGCGTATCCACCTGCATCTGGGCTTCGCTGAAGAAATCCTTGAGCAGTTCCTCATTATTAGGGTCCAAATAATCACTCATGTTGGGGTAAATTCTATACAGAAATGAGGTTACGTCAAGGGCATCACTTTCTTTCAAAATTACAAGGTACATAGTATCCTGCTGACGCTCCCCAGGAGCCTGTTGTGCTTGTGAATGTGCGACCGTACACGGTCGCCTTGCGCTTGAGGCCGCAAAAAATTCCCGATTAACGGGCTGCCGCGAACCTTCGGTTCGACGCAGTTTGCAAGGTAAAAATCGGCTTGAAAGCCGATTTTTTCTATTGAATTGCACAAAGTGCAACAAACTGCTAGACCACAGCCTGAGTTGCGGGTAGCGGTCGTCAAGATTTTCCACAGCAATCTTGAAAGCAACCCGGTTTTGTGTTAATGTATACTGAGTGAGGATATTCAAGAACACATGGTTTACCCGGTTTGCCCGAAAGGAAGGCATAGGGGACGATGAACTTAAAGTCATAGTCAACAATGTGCTTGAAGATGATTTAGCGGACGCAGATTATGGCTCAGGGGTTTACAAGGTGCGGGTGGCCCGCCCCGGCGAAGGAAAATCCGGCGGTTACCGGGTAATCGTGTTCTTCA
>BNVD01000029.1 GCA_025997835.1 Spirochaetia bacterium | reverse complement strand
TTCTTGCCTCCCGCAACGGCGGCTCCGCCGCCCAACGTAAGTTGGGCGGCGGAGCCGCCGTTGCGGGAGGCAAGAATTGGTATTGGGGCGCCCTGGACGGTCAGTCATATCCATTTGATGTCCTGGAAGACCCGAATGACATACGGGATATTGTGGACCGTGTGGAAGATAACTGGGCTACCAATTTCGCTCTGCCTGACGCGCTCGTTGTGGTTTGGACGGATCCTACGAATAACATCGGGTTCCAGATATACTATTACAAAGCCGCCGCAAGCGGCAAATATAACTACGAACGGCTGGTTAGCTTTGGCTTTGGCCAGCCCCACGAGTTCAAGAAACAATAGTAAACCTTTCAGGTGAGCTTCGCCATTTGGCGCACGCCGTTTGGCGCAGGCTTTGTAAACCACCGGTGCCGGTTCCGCAAATATGGAACCGGCGCCGGTTTTTTTATGGGGGATGAATTGACCATTTAGTAGGAAAAATGGATAATAGGCCGCAAGCGCAGACAACAGCTAACGCGCAGAAAGCGAAGAAATCCGCCGAAGACTTGTACCCCCGTGAGAAATGGGAAGCATTGGAGACCGATGTCTTCCTGAAAATAGACGCGCACCTGACCCGGCATGATGTTACCCGCAAACTATCGGGGTACATTGAACGGAAAGGCTATTCAGGCGGGATAATAACCGTTTATTTTACCCAGAGTGGGGAGTTTTACCGTTGGGGGGAAGCAGAGCTTAGGCAAAAAAAATCCGGGTCTTACGACCCGGCAGCTATCCAGGGAAAGACGGATAACCCGAAATGCCCTCGATGATTAAACTATACTAAAATATTGTTTTTTGGTCAAGTGTTCTGCCGGAGATTGTCAGCCATATTAAATATACTTCAGTATATCCTGAATTCATGGTATCCTCTTTTTAGATGTCCTCCAAAACAAGAGGATTATCCCCCTGTTTAAGAGAATTCTCCATATACCCCATACACGAAACGGATTTATACTACATGAATATGAAAACCGATCAGTTGAAAATTTGCTATATTGGCGGCGGCTCCCGCAACTGGACCTGGGTTTTGATGCAGGACTTGGCCTTTGAAAAGGAAATATCAGGCGTCATTGAGCTATACGATATACGGCCGGATGATGCCAAGACCAACGAGGTGATCGGTAACGCCCTCATGACTGCGCGCAATGGGGGGCGCTGGAAATTCCACGCCAACCCCTCACTGGCCGACGCCCTTATCGGAAGCGACTTTGTGTTTGTCTCCATACTTCCCGCAGACTTCGAGGAGATGGCGGTAGACGTTCATGCCCCCGAAAAGTACGGTATCTACCAATCCGTGGGCGACACCGCCGGAGCTGGCGGCCTCATACGGGCACTGCGTACCATCCCCCAGTTCAGGGATATTGCTCGCGCAGTAAAACAATACGCCCCGGATGCCTGGGTTATCAATTACACCAATCCCATGAGTATCTGCACCCGCACCCTGTACAAGGAGTTCCCCGGTATAAAGAGTTTCGGCTGCTGCCACGAGGTGTTTAACACCCAGAAGCTGCTGGCCGCCGTGCTGGAAGAGGCGGGGCTTGCGCCCAAAGATAGCATTAAGCGTGAAGACATCAGCACATCAGTCTTGGGAATCAATCACTTTACCTGGTTCGATAAGGCCTCCTGGAAGAACATAGACATCTTTCCCTATTATAAAAAATTCGCTGATAAATATGCCGATTCAGGCTTCCGGGGCGCGGGGGCCGCAACCACTTTCGCTGCCGGAAGCGCCGGCACGGAGGACCCCGACGAAGCGGTACGACGCAAGTACTTCTCCTCCGCGGAACGGGTTAAGATGGATCTGTTCCGCCGTTACGGGCTTATCGCCGCGGCGGGGGACCGGCACCTTGCCGAGTTCTGCCCCCACTCGTGGTATCTGGCAAACCCCGCCCAAACGGAAAGCTGGGGTTTTAGCCTTACGCCGGTTTCCTGGCGTATCGCCAACCGCGAGAAACTCATAAAGCAGGCGAAAGCCTACCGGGACGGCACGGAAACCATGAAGCCCGTGGAATCAGGCGAGGAGGGGCTCAAGATCATCAAAGCGCTGTTGGGCCTGGGCAACCTGGTAACCAACGTGAATATACCCAACCGGGGCCAAATGCCCGATTTACCCTGCGGTGCGGTAGTTGAAACCAACGCTTCTTTCTCACACGACAGTATTCAGCCTCTGGTAAGTGACGGACTGCCCGCGGATATTCGCGCACTGGTTATGCCCCATGTATTGGCCCAGGAAGGGATCATAGAGGCGGTGTTTGAAAATGATACAAACCCTGCCGCTTCCGTTGAGAAAGCGTTCCGCGTATTTTCCCACGACCTGGCGGTACAGGCGCTGTCTCTCAAAGACGCCCGCGCACTTTTTGATGAGATGCGTACAAAAACGCTTAAGGCGAGGTAGCAATACGGTATGATCGACAGGCAGAGCTTGGTAACACGGCATAATCCGATCTACACAAAGCCGGTAAAAGACGCCCCCTTGTCGGTGGGTAATGGCAGGTTTTGTTTTACCGCCGATTTTACCGGTCTCCAAACTTTTTTTGATGACTATGCTGCCCCCGCCGACGGCTTCCCTCTCTGTACTATGGCCGAATGGGGCTGGCATTCCTGCGCCGATGCTCCCAAAGATGATTCACTGTTACGGCTTACGCCATTTGATACCCAGGGGAGGCCGGTTGGCTATGCGGTGGACGATGCGGGGCAGGAAGAACTGTTCAAGGCCCTGCGCCAGAACGCGCACAAGTTCCATCTTGGGAAGATTGGCTTTGAGCTTGAGAGCAAGAGCCTTACGCAGGAAAACTGCCGAAGCGGAAAACAAACCCTCAACCTTTGGGAGGGCCTTTTATCATCGGCCTTTACGATAGACGGCGAGCCGGTCCTCACCGAAACCTTCGTCCATCCCCATGAAGATACCCTGTATGTGCGTGTTGCCTCCCCGCTCCTTGCGGCAGGAAAACTGCGCGTGACGGTCAGCTTCCCCTACGGCAGCCACAAAAAATCCGCCGCCGATTTTATGCTCCCCCACTTGCATACCACTACGCTTATTGAAAAAACCGCGTCACAGAATATAACGCTGGAGCGGGTGATGGACGGCGTTACATACCGCGTGATTGCGAACGTTACCGGCCTTTCCTGTGACGTTGTACCCGGACCGCTCCCCGCGCATACGCTAGCCTTTAGCGGTACTGGCGATACGGCGGAACTTGCAATCCGTTTTGCGCCGTTGTGCATACCGGCAATCTCCATTACCGCGATGGACATTGATAATGCCGGTAGTAATGGTATGGACAGTAATACTGTTTTGCCGTATCCATCACCTTTTACCGAAGCGCGCGCCGCCTGTACCGCGTTCTGGAAAAACTACTGGACGAGTGGCGGCGCTATCGACCTCTCAGGCTCTGCCGACAGCCGGGCGGAGGAACTGGAACGGCGCATCGTACTCTCACAGTATCTTATCGCCATTCAAAGCCGGGGCACGCTCCCCCCTGCCGAAACGGGGCTTACCTGCAACAGTTGGTACGGCAAGTTTCATCTGGAGATGCACTACTGGCATTCCCTCCAGTTTGCCCTTTGGGATAGACCGGAGGAACTGAAAAAAAGCCTTGGCTGGTATAAAAAAATACTGCCTGTTGCGCGGAAGATTGCCGCCTCTCAGGGCTATAACGGCGCCCGGTGGCCCAAGATGTGCGACCCCACGGGGTACAACACGCCGTCGTCCGTAGCGGTACTGTTGATTTGGCAGCAGTCTCATCCTGTCATGCTTGCGGAATTTTACTATAGAGCATCCCCAAGCGAAGCCTTTCTGCGGGAATACCGTGACATTATCGTAGAAAGCGCCGAGTTTATGCAGAGTTTTGTCCATTGGATTAGCCCTGACCGCTGTGTGCTGGACGCCCCCTATATCCCCGCGCAGGAGCGGCATGATCCGCGTGTTGTATTGAATGCCGCCTACGAGCTTGAATATTTCCGCTGGGGCTTAAAACAGGCGGATGAATGGCTGGCGCGGCTGGGAGAAGACCACCGTTTTTCCGGGACAGCGGAAAAGCTCACCCTTCCCGCACACAAAGACGGCGTATACCTTGCACACGAAAACTGTCCTGATACGTTTACTGCGTTGCCGTTCTACACCGACCATCCCTCAATGCTGGCAATGTGGGGCATACTTGACAGCGATAAAATCGATCAGGCGATGATGTCCGCAACTTTGGACAAGGTGCTTGCGGTTTGGGACATGAAAACCCTCTACGGTTGGGACTTCCCCATGATGGCGATGACGGCCTGCCGCCTTGGCCGGTATGACAACGCAATAGATTTACTGTTGCTGGACAGCCCGAAAAACACCTATATGCCCAATGGCCACAACCGCATGGTGGGGGATGACGCCCTGCCCCTGTACCTCCCCGGCAACGGCGGTTTATTGATTGCCGCCGCGATGATTGCCGCCGGATTCGGCGGCAAGACCGGTTCGTCATTCCCCAAAGGCTTTACGGTACAAACGGAGGGGCTTCATGCGTACCTCTGACATACAAATCCGCGACCCCTTTGTGGTGCTGGAAAACGACACCTATTACCTTTTCGGTTCCACCGACAAGGACATCTGGAAAAGCCGCGCCGTCGGTTTTGATTTCTATACCAGCGATACCGGTTTAACCTCTTTTGAGGGGCCGTTCCCCGCCTTTCGCCCCGCCGCAGACTTTTGGTCCGAGACCAATTTTTGGGCGCCTGAAGTACACCGTGTAAACGACGCATATTATATGTTTGCTACCTTCAAACCGAAAGAAGGCCGCCGCGGGACAGCGATACTGAAAAGTGACGCGGGTATACGGGGACCCTATCAACCCTGGAGCCTTACTGCCGCGGGTGTGCCGGGGCCGGTAACCCCCGCCGAATGGGAATGTCTTGACGGTACTTTTTTTATCGAGCGGGGAAAGCCCTATCTGATTTTCTGTCATGAATGGCAGCAAGTTGGCGATGGGCAGATCTGCGCCATGCCGTTGACGGACGACTTGCGGCAGGCGGCGGCCTCTGCGGAGGGGGAGGGCGCTTCCACTGCTTTACCAAAAATCCTTTTCCGTGCAAGCGAAGCGCCTTGGGCCTATCCGCTGAAAGGCCGCGCTCCCGGCAGTTATGTTACCGATGGGCCGTTTATGCACCGTACAAAAGACGGCGCCCTGCTTCTTTTGTGGTCATCCTTTGGCGAGGACGGCAGATATTGCATAGGCGCGGCCCGTTCACAGGATGGAACGCTCGCCGGGCCGTGGATACAGCCGCCGGAACCCCTATACAGTGCGGACGGCGGACACGGTATGCTCTTTCACGGTAAAGATGGAGCGCTTTACTTGGCGATACATACGCCTAATAAAACGCCCTTTGAACGGCCAATCTTTGTGGCGATAACCGAAAGCGGCGGTACGATTACTGCACAAACAGGAAAAATTATTTCATGAAGCGAATATAGAGGAGGAGATTTATGCGGCAAAGAGATTGGGGAAAAGTCATAAAGGGAAACCTTTCCAGTTATGCCTTTTTGGCTCCCTGGTTAATCGGGTTTTTTGTACTCACTTTATATCCGATGATCTATTCACTGTACTTGTCATTCACACAGTACAATGTGCTACAGCCCCCCAAGTTGGTGGGTTTACGGAACTTTTTTGTGATGTTTGCGGGGAACGATCAGTATCCCAGGGACACACGGTTTCTCAATTCGCTGCTGGTGACCTTCAAGTTTGTGTTCGTGTCGGTGCCCCTCAAGCTGGCCTTCGCCCTTGCGGTCGCCATGCTGATGAACCAGAAGCTCCGGCTCATCTCGTTTTACCGTACCATCTATTATATTCCCACCCTGCTCGGCGGTTCTGTGGCGATTGCCGTCCTTTGGCGCAGGCTCTTTGCCGCCGACGGTATTGTCAACACCATTCTGCACTCGGCTTTCGGCGTGAATCCCCCGGCGTGGATTTCAGACCCCGCCTATGCCCTGTCAACACTGATACTGCTGGCGGTTTGGCAGTTCGGCTCCCCCATGATCATCTTTCTTGCGGGCCTAAAGCAAATACCCAACGAATACTATGAGGCGGCCAGTGTTGACGGCGCGGGTAAAGTCCGGCAGTTTTTCAGTATAACACTCCCGGCCCTGTCGCCGATTATCTTCTTTAACCTGGTAATGCAGATGATCAGCGCGTTCCAGTCATTCACCCAGGCGTTCATTGTTTCAGGCGGCACGGGCGGGCCGATAGACTCCACCATGTTCTACAGCCTGTACCTATACCTCAAGGGCTTTGCCTTCTATGAGATGGGCTATGCGTCGGCAATGGCGTGGATACTGTTGCTCATTATCGCTATTTTTACCGGATTGATATTCAAGTTTTCCGGGTCGCTTGTCAGTTACGGAGGTGATCAATGAAGCGGGACACCGGCAGAACTATTTTTGCGGGATTTTCAAATCTCTTTATTATCGCCCTTGGCATCGGGATGTTGTACCCGGTTATCTGGCTGATTGCCGCGTCCTTTAAGGCGGGGAACACGATTTTCAGCGACCCAAGCCTGATACCAAAAGCAGTAACCCTGCAAAACTACGTCAAGGGCTGGGACGGCATCGGCATCGTTACCTTCGGCGCGTTTTTCAGAAATTCTTTTTTGATAGGGATACTCTGCGTCATCGCCAACGCCATTTTCTGCTCGCTCACCGCGTACGCGTTTGCGCGGCTTGAGTTTGTGGGCAAGAAGATTTGGTTTGCGATTATGATGGTGACCCTGATGTTGCCCGCGCACGTTACCACCATTCCGCGGTATATCATCTTCCGGTCCTTCGGCTGGATAGACACCTATATGCCGTTGATTGTACCCAAGCTCTTTGCTACCGATGCGTTCTTTATATTTTTACTGGTGCAGTTTATCCGGGGCCTGCCAAAGGACCTGGACGAGTCGGCACGGATTGACGGGTGCAGTAAATTCGGTATATTTACACGGATCATTGTGCCGCTTACCGTGCCGGCAATTATCACAACGGTACTGTTCACCTTTTTGTGGACCTGGGACGACTTCTTCAATCAACTGCTGTATTTGAATTCGCCGGAAAAGTACACAGTTCCTATGGGACTGCGGCTTTTTATTGATTCGTCGGGTATGTCGTCCTGGGGTTCGATGTTCGCTATGGCGGTCGTTTCTTTGGTACCGAGCTTTGTACTGTTCTTCTCATTACAGAAGTACTTTGTGCAGGGTATCGCAACAACGGGTATAAAGGGATAGAACTGGTAAGTTCCTGCTCCCTTGCCAATATATTTTTTGGAGGTTCTTTATGAACAAAATGAGTAAATCTGTTTGCGTCGTGTTCGCCCTTGTGTTGAGCATGGCAGTGGTTTTTGCGGGCTGTAAAAAGAAAGAAGCTGTTTCTTCTTCAAGCAGCAGTGCTGCGGGTGCCGTTACGCTTCGTTGGGCGTTCTGGGGCAGTGAAAGCCGGGTCAAGGCGAGTCAGGCGGCAATTGATGTGTTCCAGGCGGCAAACCCCGGTATTGTCGTCAATATTGAAGTATCAGGCGGCGCGGGGGACCACTTTCAAAAAGTTGATACCCAGCTTGCAGGCGGCGCGGCGCCGGACATCATCCAGATGGGCGGCAACTATCCTGACTACATCTCCAAGGGGGTGACGCTGGATTTGACCCCATACATAGGCAATGGGCTTGATACGTCAAACGTCGACGCGGGCGCGCTTGCGTCGGGAAGCGCCGGGGGTAAGCTCTATGCCGTGTCCACAGGCGCTACAATTCCGGCGCTGGTGTATAACAAAACCCTGCTCGACAGGATTGGTGTGCCGGTACCGGAGGTAACACAGACCTGGGATGAGTTCCGCGCATATCTTCTGTCGGTCAAGTCAAAGCTGCCATCAAGCGTATATCCCTTGCAGGATTTCGGATCCACCGCGTCAGGTTCCACCGGCTTCGGCTACTGGCTGCGCGACAATGGTACGCCAATTTATGACGATGTAGCAGGGAAAACTCTGGTGACCGCGGCGGACGCGGAAAAGTTCCTTGCCCAGTTCAAAGACTACCGCGACAACGGCCTCACGCCCCCGGCGGCTATCGCGGCGGGCTACGCTGAAACCGGCGCCGATTCTTCTTCGCTTATTGCGGGTAAAGTCGCCATCGGCTTTATCGTGTCGAACCAGTTCGCCGGGTACCAGAGCAACACCACCGATGACCTGGGGTTGATTGAACTGCCGAACGCGGCGGCGCGGAAAGCCCTGTGGCCGCAGTTGAGCCAGGTGTATACGGTTAACTCCAACAGTAAAAATGTTGACGCGGCGGTCAGGTTTGTAGATTTTCTGGTGAACAGCCCGGAAGCGGGAAAAATCATCGGCAATGACCGGGGCATTTCCTCATCATCCACTTTCCGTGAGGGCGCATCTTCGGTGGCTTCCGATGCGGACAAAAAAGTGTTTGCCTACCACGATGTGGCATCCGATCATACATCGCCTGAAACCGCGCACCTGCCCAATGACTCGGAACTCAACAGTACCCTCAATCTGATTTATCAGAATGTGTCTTTTGGCAGACTCACCCCCACCCAGGGCGGACAGCAGATTTATGAACTGCTGACACGGCTGGCGGCGAAGTAGGAGCGAGCGAACATCCCTATGTACGAAACAGCGCGAAAAAAGTATCAGGCCTGGGGTATCGATACCGAACAGGCGATCAAAAAGTGCGGGGATATACCCGTCTCGCTCCACTGCTGGCAGGGCGACGATGTGATGGGCTTTGAGCAGGGTTCAGGCGGTGCTTCCGGCGGCATACAGACCACCGGAAACTATCCCGGCAGGGCGCGAAACGGGAAAGAGCTTATGGCGGATTTGGAATTTGCCTATTCCCTTATTCCGGGAAAGAAGCGGCTCAACCTCCACGCCATCTATGCAATCAGTGATACTCCGGTGGAGCGTGACGCCATCGAGCCGCGTCACTTTGACCCGTGGCTTGAATGGGCGGCGCGGCGCGGCATAGACCTGGACTTTAATCCTACGCTGTTTTCTCATCCCCGTGCTTCAGACGGGCTTACCCTGTCCCACCCCGATAAAGCGGTGCGCGATTTCTGGATACGCCACGTAAAGGCCTGCCGCAGAATCGCTGCGTACCTGGGTGAAAAGCAGGGAACGCCCTGTCTCAACAATATCTGGATACCCGACGGCTTAAAGAATCCCCCCGCCGACCGGCTTACTCCGCGTATCCGGCTCCGGGATTCGCTGGACGAAATATTTTTGGTCAAGTATGACAAGCGCCATATTATCGATGCGGCGGAAAGCAAAGTATTCGGTATCGGGCTTGAAAGTTATACGGTCGGCTCATCGGAATTTTATCTCGGCTATGCGGCGACACGCGGCATCAACGTACTGCTTGACAGCGGTCACTTTCACCCGACAGAACTGGTGTCGGACAAGATTCCGGCCATGCTGGCGTTTTTCGAAAAGGTACCCCTTCATGTTACCCGCGCCGTGCGCTGGGATTCCGATCACGTGGTGCTGTTTGAAGACGAGACCAAAGAGATTGCCTGCGAAATAATCCGCAATAAAGCGGAAGACCGGGTACTTATCGGTCTTGACTACTTTGACGCCAGCATCAATCGTATTGCCGCCTGGGTGACGGGCACACGGAACATGCAGAAAGCATTGCTCAACGCGCTCCTTATTCCCCACGACGACCTTAAAGCATTACAGGATGCGGGTAACTTTACCAAGCTCCTGGTTATGCAGGAGGAACTCAAAACCCTGCCCCTGGGCGCGGTATGGGAAGAATACCTTGCGCGCCAGGGCATTGCCGCCGGCTGGTATGCCGCCGTGGAGCAATACGAACGGGATGTGTTACAGAAACGGTAAGGGATTCCCGTGATTCCCTTTGCTTGAAAAAACGGCGGAGACATGCTATAATGGTACTATGGGTAAAGAGGCTGGTTTCCTGCATTATCTTCCCTACAGTGAGGAAGATGAAAAACTGGGGATGGTCTGTACCACCGCCGGTAATATCAAAATCGTCCCCAATACGGTCTATCCTCCCAGAAAAATAGAGCATCCGGTGATGTACCGGCAGGTTGCCGAAGGACGGATTCTGCCGGAATTTCAGATTCTCTATATAACTGAAGGGGAGGGGACCTTTACCGCCGGGGATGCCACCTATACCGTAAAGCCCGGTTCACTGTTACTGCTCCTTCCGGGGATCAAACACCGGTACAAACCGGTATACGAAAAAGGCTGGCATGAATACTGGGTGGGTTTTAACGGCGCGTATTTTCAGCGGCTCCTGCAGCAGGAAATTCTTTCCAAAGAGAACATCTTTTTTGAAATCGGCCTGCACGATTATATCCTGACATTTTTCAACCATATCTTTGATGAAGTCGCCACCCAGCGGCCCCTCTTTCAGTTTAAGGCCTGCGTGGAAATTCTTTCCTTAATTTCGGAAATGCTGGCCCATGAACGCCGGCAAAAACAGCCGAATTACTATCAGCAGATCGTGGAAAAAGCAAAGTGCATTATGGAATCCAATATTTACAGCGTCATAAACCTTCCGAGTATTTCAGAGGAAATAGGAATCAGTACGTCCCGGCTCAACGAGATATTCAAAACCTATACGTCCATGACGCCGTATCAGTATTTTATTCATATCAAGATACTAAAAGCAGAAAGTCTGTTGGAACAGGAGGATGCGGCTATCAAGGAAGTCGCCTTCCGGCTTGGCTTTGAAGATCAGCATTACTTTTCCCGGCTCTTCAGAAACAAAACCGGCATAGCCCCCTCCGAGTGGAGAAAGTTTATATATCAGTAGCGCACAAACGCCCCATCAATTCATTCACATCAACCGTAATAAACGCGATAGAAAAATCCGCGCTCCCATACGGAATAATAAGCCGCCCCTCGTTGATGATCGCCCCGCAGGTATAGACCACGTTGGGGACATAGCCGGTGCGTTCCCGCACACCCGGTGAAATCAGGGGCAGGGCGAGGCGGCCTTTTACTTTGGCGGGGTCCTCCTTGTCCAGCAGCAGTGCGCCGATGGAGTAGCGCCGCAGGGAACCCACGCCGTGGGTCAGTACCAGCCAGCCCTGGGGTGTCTCGATGGGGGAGCCGCAGTTGCCTATCTGCATGAATTCCCAGGGGAAGCGGGGGGCGGCGATTTTTATCCCTTCGTTCCAGATTTGGAGATTTTCCGAAAACATAAGGTAGATGCTTTCGCCGTCCACCCGTGAGAGCATGGCGTACCGGCCCCTGATTTTTCGGGGGAACAGGGCCATCCCCTTGTTACGGGTCATGCCGCCTGAGAGGGGCAGCATTTTGAACTTGAGGAAATCTCTGGTCTCGATGATTTTGGGGAGGATGTTCTTGCCGTCGTAGGCGGTGTAGGTTCCGTAATAGCGGACGCTGCCGTCACTGCGGGCAAAGCGCACAAACCGTGCGTCTTCAATACCGTTTTGTTCTTCCGGCGCGGCGGGAAAGAGGAGCCGCTCCGATATATGGGTATGGGAATCAAACTGAATCCTGCGGATGCCGTCGCCTGATTTCTGGGTGCCCATTACCGCAGTCCGCTTTACCGGCTCGATCGTTACGCCGCCTGAGGTATCAATCTGCCCGGTCCTGAACGAAATCGACGATACGTGCCCCTCCCCAACGGAGCGGACGCTCATGATGAACCGGAGGGTCCCCGCCGCCGTATCCTGGACCGGGGCCGCTACGATGGAGGGGTTAAAGAGGGCGGTGGCTTCAAAGGCGTACTCGGAGGTGAAGTAGGCCCCCGCGAGGAGCCGCCCTTCGGGAGAGAGGGCGCGGCTGTTCGGGACGGGGCCCTGGTCTGCGATGCAGCCCTTGGAGGGGCGGGGCGCGGTAATCTCCCCTAGCCGGGTTACCGCCTCTGCGTAATGGGCCTTGATGCGGCCCACCAGGTCCCCGTGGTCCGCGCTGAATTCGCTGATAACCTGTTCAAGCTCCGCGTGGATCACCTCGTCCGGCAGGGCGGCGATGCGGTCTATTATAGAAAGGATTCGCTCGCCGGTGGGCACAAAGGACCGGATCACCAGCCGGGAGTAATCGGGCTGCAGGTTCGGTTCGTCGAGCCGGGTGAGGGTGAGGCTCCGATGAGTTGCGCTTGTATGAGCCGCGCTCGTATGAGCTGCACTCGTATGAGTTGCACTCATAGCGTCCCCCCGGCGCCTTTTTCTGCGCCGGCGGCTTGTGCTTCGGGGGGTTCTTCCAGCAGCAGGTTTTTATCCGCTTCCTTCATTTCCGAAAGGGAGATATGGAACGCCAGGGTCGATTCGGCGCCCTCGTTCTGGTTGATCCGGTCCACGTGCAGCCCGTCATGGCAGCCCCCGGTGGCGGCGTCGAATACGAAGAGGGAGAGATCATTCCCTCCCAGGTACCAGCGGAATGCCCGGTGGGCTTCCCGGTGCCAGAAAAGGTCCCCGGTCACGCGGTAGGCTTCAAGACACGCGGAGACCGCAGAATTGGCTTCCAGGGGCTGCTGATCGTAGAGGGGCATAGGCTCGCCCTTGTTGTAGACCCGGTCGCTCCCAACGGGCCGGAAGTGGCCCTGGGGGGAAGTCTGCGTTTCCATAAGCCACGTGAGGGAGCGCAGCCCCGCGTCCAGCATGGCCTGGTTTCCCGTATCGTTGCCGCTGAGGATCAACGCATGGGAGAGTTTGGCGTTGTCGTAGGACAGGTAGGTCTCGAACCAGGGCCAGTCCGTTGTTTCGGCGGCCTGGTACAGGGCAAAGAGGCGGAGCGAAAGCTCCTCCCGTATACCGTCCACCAGCCGGTCCCCGGGAAAGCGCCTGAGGTACTCGTGGATGGCGATAATGGAAAAGGCCCAGGCCCGCGGGGAACTGAACCGCGTCACCACCGGCAGCCCCGTCTCAAACAGCGTTGCCGCCGCCCCCTGATAGCCGGGGTTGGCGTATCTCCCAAGGCAGGTACCCAACGCCCACACCACCCGGCCGTGGCTGTCTTCGGAAGCAGCCTCGTCAACCCAGGTGCGATCGTACTTGAGGAAGTTCCTGAACCGCCCGGAGCTTTCATCAAAGGCGAAGTGCAGGAGCCGTAAGTATATCCCCGCCAGCCGGTCAAGCTCCGGGTCGGCCTTTTCCGCCTGGGCCGCCAAAAGAACCATCAGAATGAGGGCGCGGGCGTTGTCGTCGGAACAGTAGCCCTCGTTGTAGTTGGGCAGCGTATAGACCGCGTGCTGGAACATCCCCGTATCGTCGGTAAGCCGTTTGATGTGGTCCAGTTTCAGCCTTGGCAGTTCGTTCTGCTCCTCGGCGGAAAAAAGCGAGCCCAAACGGGCGCCCACCGGTCCCCGCATGGAGCGGGCGCTCTGGTCCGGTGACAGTACGGAGTGGTAGGTCAGCCGGGCCTCGGTAAAGAGGTCCACGTACTTCCGGGCCACCGTGGGCCAGGTCATTTCCCGGCCCGAAAGGAACGCGTTCTTCCGCATGGTGTTCCGCTCCCCCTCGTTTGAAGCGAGATGAATCACCGCCTTTGCAATGGCCGCCGGGTCCCGGAAGGGCACCAGAATCCCCCGCCCATCGGCGAGCAGTTCCGCCGCGTGCCAGTAGGGGGTGGAGATGATGGCGTTCCCGATACCGAAGGAGTAGGCCAGCGTCCCGGAGGTAATCTGTTCTTCATATAAATAGGGGGTGATGTAAATGTCCGCCATCACCAGGAATTCCTTGAGTTCATCGGGAGCGACAAAGCGGTTACGGAAAAGGACGTGCTTTTCCACGTGCAGGTCCGCCGCAAGCTGCTGTAACCAGAGCCGGTAGGTCTCCCCCTCGTGCCGTACAAGCCCCGGATGGGTCGCCCCCAGGACGATGTATACCGTCTCCGGCCTCGTTTTGATGATTTCAGGCAGCGCCCGTATCACCTGTTCAATCCCCTTGTTGGGCGACAGGAGCCCGAAGGTGAGGAGTACCGTCTTGTCGGCCATATCGTACTGGGCCTTGTAGAAGCTGGGGTCGATAAAGGGCATTTCGGGAATCCCGTGGGGGATGAGCCGTATCTTGGACAGCGGCACCGCATAGACCGTAGAAATCAGCTCCACCGCCTTTTCGGTCATCACCACGACAAAGCTGGAGCGCTCGGCAATTTCCGCAAGGATACGCCGCTGTTTGCCCGTGGGGTTTTGGGTGATGGTGTGCAGGGTAGTGACAATGGGCATCCTGAGCTTGCGGATCAGCGAAAGGATAAATATCCCGTCCTCCCCGCCGAAAATGCCGTATTCGTGCTGCAAACACACGATGTCCGGGTTATTACTGTTGAGGAAGTCCGCCGCCTGCCGGTAGGAATCAAGGTTCTTCTCCTCGATTTCGAACCGCACCCGGCTTGAGTACTCATACCCCTCGCTTATATCCGTGATAGGAACGGCGAAACAGGAAAGCCCCGGATGCGCCGCCGAGACCGCTTCGCAAAGACTGGTAGTAAAGGTAGCGATGCCGCACTGGCGGGGCAGATAATTGCCGATAAAGGCGATATTCAGGATCGAGTTATTCATTCAGGTTCTCCGCAGACCGAAGGTCCGTCAGACCTATGGTCCGTCAGACCAACGGTCTGGTAACGAGAGGTCCCCGGTATATTGGAACTAAGCATTACCGGACACACAAATGGCGGAACTGAATGCTACTCAGCCGGAAAAAACGGCGCAACTTTTTCCTTATCCGTTAAGTATAGGGTATTTTTCGCCTTAGGGAAGGGACAAAGTGAAGAGATTGCAGCTTAACCGCCATAAATGCCCCACCCGTCTCTTCCCCATCCTTAAAGCGGACAATTCATACCGTCTCTTCCCTATCTTAAAGCAGTCAATTCATATATCGGACCTACAGGTCCGACGACAAAGGCGGGCGGTGCGGCGGACAGCCCCTCCCCGAGACATTATGACAACCTACAGAAAACCTTAAAGCGTCTTAGCCGATAAAACAAATCCTTCAGCGGAAAAAAGCGCCTGGTTCGAGCACAGTTGTTGTCATCCTTGGCTCGGGTGGGGGGCTGCCCGCCGCACCGCCCGTATATGCCCGTAATGTAAATTGAGAATTGCCGCGCACATCCCTTTTATTGACACCCTCCCCTTATACAGGCTAAGATCTGCGGTGTGAAACCCGGCAAACGGATTCTTATCGTGACCGATGGCGCTAAACCAACGATAGCGCTGGCGAAACGCATTGCCGCCAAAGCGGCCCGTATGATCCATGCGGGCAGAGCGCCCACGATAGTGTCCGCCGGGGACTTTACGGCTACCGATATTCTTCCGGCGGTACTGTGTTTTTTTGGCTGTGAGCAGCCGCACCCCCCATCGTTTGCCCATTTGGAGGAGGTGCTTCGGCATATCAACCTTGCGGGGCGGCCGTGCGGCCTGTTTTCACCCGGTTCGGCGGACGCCATCGGCTATCTTTCCGGCATCGTCCGGGACGCTGAATTGGCTGCGTATGATAGGGGGCTCGTGGTGCCCGTTCCGGGCATTCCCGCTTCGGGCATTCCCGAAAAAGAAGAACTTATTGACTGGATTGAGGCGGTTGTTGAACCAATAACGGAGGAAATGTATGGCAGAAAAATTTAATCTTGACGCGCATATCCGGCGCGTCCCCGATTTTCCCAAGCCGGGGGTGCTGTTTTACGATATTACCAGCATTCTCGTCAATCCAGAAGCGTTCCGGTACTGCGTGGATACTATGGTTGAACTGTACCGGGACAAACAGATCGACGCCGTTGCCGCCATAGAGGCCCGGGGCTTCCTCTTTGCCGCCCCCTTCGCCGTCGCGCTGGGCATCCCCCTCATCCTGATCCGCAAAAAGGGCAAACTGCCGGGAAAAACGCTCGCCAAATCCTACGCCCTGGAATACGGCCAGGCGGAGATTGAACTCCACGCCGGCGATGTCCCCCGCGGCAAACGGGTCCTCCTCACCGACGACCTTATCGCCACCGGCGGCACCCTCAAGGCCGCCCGCGACCTTATCGCCGAAGCCGGCGGCCAGGTAACGGATATTTTCGGCGTGGTGGGCCTCCCCTTCCTGAACTACCAAGCCGTTCTGGGGGACACCCCGGTCCGCACCCTGATTGAGTACGATTCGGAGTAGGCGGGGTAAAGGGCAACCGTTTATTAGGACGGTTGGAGGCCCGATTTTGGAAAATAGTACGGTAAATTTCGAAAATAACAATGAATTTTGTGAATTTTATCGACTTTTTATGATATTTTTTTCCGATTGTGATATAGTTACGTATGTAAGGGAATCTCTAAAAACTTCAGTTTTTAGAGATTCCCATAATCACTTACCTTTGGAGGAATACTATGAAAAACCGGG
>BNVD01000028.1 GCA_025997835.1 Spirochaetia bacterium | reverse complement strand
AAGCCGTCATATGGACGACAGGCGCTGAAAAAAACCAAAGGAGTGTAGTATGATTATTAATCACAACTTAAGCGCGATGTATGCCGACAGGTCTCTCAAGGTCACCCAGACACATCTGGACAAGAACATGGAGAAACTGTCGAGTGGATTGCGCATCAACCGTGCCGGTGATGATGCCTCAGGACTCGCTGTTTCTGAAAAGATGCGAAGCCAGATTCGGGGTTTGAACCAAGCGTCAACCAACGCCCAGAATGGTATTTCATTCATTCAAACTGCGGAAGGTTATCTTCAGGAAACTGAGGACATCATACAGCGTATCCGCGAATTGGCTGTGCAGTCTTCCAACGGTATCTATACCGAAGAGGACCGGGTGTATATCCAGATCGAAGCTTCCGCCTTAATTGACGAAGTTGATCGGATTGCGTCCCATGCCCAATTCAACGGGATGAATGTGCTGACCGGACGGTTCGGCCGGGCAGCCGGCGAGAATGTGGTTACCGCCTCTATGTGGTTCCATATCGGAGCCAACATGGATCAGCGGGAACAGGTATTTATCGGCACCATGACCGCCAAGGGCCTCGGGGTCCGTAACGTGGGTGACGATTCGATCCTTACGCTGGCCAATATGGACAGCGCCAACCGTGCCATTGGAACCCTTGACCAGGCGATTACGAAGATCAACAAGCAAAGAGCTGATCTTGGCGCCTACCAGAACCGGCTGGAACACGCAGTCCGCGGCCTCGATGTTGGGGCTGAAAATCTGCAAGCCTCTGAATCCCGCATTCGGGACACCAACATGGCGAACGAGATGGTTTCTTATACCAAGAACCAGATCCTCAGTCAGTCCGGTACCGCAATGCTGGCCCAGGCCAATCAGAGAGGACAAGCCGTTCTCCAGCTGCTACAGTAGTGGACACTCCGCGGACATAGCCGCATAAACGGCTATGTCCGCAGAAAACACGCTAAAGCAAAGTGAAAGGCGAAAGTCTTTCACCGTACTCGGGAAGGCGCCGTTCCGGTTTATACCGGAACGGCTTCTTTTTTGTCCGTTTAAAAATATTCTAAAGGTCCCGGTGCAAACTCCGATATTTATATTGTGGCCAGACGGAATACCTTATGGCACACAAATCATTGATAAATTGCCGAAGCGGTGACCGTTATCAGAAAGACGACACACCGAAAAGGCAACGGGAGGATTTATGATTATCAATCACAATTTGAGCGCGATGTATGCCGACAGGTCTCTCAAGGTCACCCAGAACA
The DNA here is from genome assembly GCA_025997835.1 of Spirochaetia bacterium. GTDB lineage: Bacteria > Spirochaetota > Spirochaetia > Treponematales > Breznakiellaceae > BNVD01. Next base: position 15,132 of record BNVD01000028.1, on the reverse strand, counting down.
GTCTGGACAAGAACATGGAGAAACTGTCGAGCGGATTACGCATCAACCGTGCCGGTGATGATGCGTCGGGGCTTGCCGTTTCCGAAAAGATGCGGAGCCAGATTCGGGGTTTGAACCAGGCGTCAACCAACGCCCAGAACGGTATTTCGTTCATACAGACCACAGAAGGTTATCTGCAGGAAAGCCAGGACATCATACAGCGTATCCGCGAGCTGGCGGTACAGTCTTCCAACGGTATCTATACCGAGGAGGACCGGGTGTATATCCAGATAGAAGTTTCCGCCTTGATTGACGAAGTTGACCGGGTTGCGTCTCATGCCCAATTCAACGGGATGAATATGCTGACCGGCCGCTTTGCCCGTCCAAGCGAGCAGAGTGTGCCGACCGCTTCAATGTGGTTCCACATTGGGGCCAACATGGATCAGCGGGAACAGGCATATATCGGCACCATGACAACGAAGAGCCTTGGGATGCGGAATGTTGGGGATAATACTATTCTTACGCTGGCCGACCCTGACAGTGCCAACCGTGCCATCGGAACCCTTGACCAGGCGCTCACGAAGATCAACAAGCAAAGAGCCGATCTTGGCGCTTACCAGAACCGGCTGGAACACGCGATCCGCGGCATTGATGTCGGCGCCGAAAATTTACAGGCCGCTGAATCCCGCATCCGGGACACCAACATGGCGAACGAGATGGTTAATTACACCAAGAACCAGATCCTCAGCCAGTCCGGGACTGCAATGCTGGCCCAGGCCAATCAGCGGGGACAAGGTATTCTCCAGCTTCTACAGTAGTGCAAGCGGAAAACACGCAATAGTGGAAAAAGTGCCGTTCCGGTTTATACCGGAATGGCCTTTTTTTATATGATTACTCATAGATAGTTGTACCGCAGAATCCTAATGGACTATAATAACGTATGATGACCACTATTAAACCGGCGTTTAGCATACTCCTCCTCTTGTTTCTCCTGACCCCCCCCGTTTTTGCAACGGACCTACCCGGTCCGACGGACCAACCCGGTCCGACGGACCAACCCGGTCCGACGAACCCACCAGGTCCGACGAGCCCACCAGGTCCGACGAGCCCACCAGGTCCGACGAGCCCACCAGGTCCGACGAGCCCACCAGGTCCGGCGGCCTTGCCGGAGGCAAACGCCCTGCTGGATGCCCTGTTGGAATCCGCAGTCCCGGCGCAGGACCCGCGGCCCGCCGCTGAGGCCGAAGCCATCCCTTCGGGAACCGGGGATGAAGAATTCAACGATGAGGATTTCATCCTGAATACGGGCGGTCCTGAAATAACGGTCTATTACAATAACCGAAACGAAGCGGATTATGTGGAAGTAAAAACCGCAGAAAAAATCGAAGAGTACCATTATCTTAACCATATCAAATACAGCGACCTTATCTTTGTCCTCAGCGACCTGCTTCGCAGAATTACCCGGGAGGGCTATCAATGGTCAGCCGCACCGGCAATTTCCTACGAAAAGAGCGAAGAGGTAGTACTCCTGTACCGCAAGGATCTGGTAAATGACATGGTGTATGGCATCGTACAGTTCCCCGATTTTAAAATCTGGGTAAACGCTGTCCGGGAACCTGACGCGGAACACCGGTACAACGCCGGAAACGGCCAAAACATGATGACCCTGGTGTTTTTATTTGCCTCCTGCCTGGCACAGGCGGAAGAAACCCTGGGCATCAATCAGCTTGAATATACCATGAAGCTCTTTAAGCCGGAGGAGTAAGCGCATCCACTAATCCCTCGCTCTATAGCCGCCCCTCCCAACGGTTCACCCCTTGTTCACAACCTAAAAAACGCAACTTTTTTACGAATTTCCCCCCGCTGGTTGAAGCAAACTACAGGACAGGACCTCCGGCCATACTAAAGAATGACCGTCCATTACCGTCATTTTGATGGGTCTTCTATTTTTTAATTAATGTGCGTTACAAAGTAAGCATCATAAACAGAATTGGCGCCGGTATACCCAAAGACCCAATCGGTGGTTTGATCAAATATGGTTACCGAACACGCCAGGAACACATCAAAGTTTGATTCAAAGTTCCAATCCGCAGGGCGAACAAGAACACCTTCAGAAATCGGGATTGTATAGGCCTTGTATGCTGCTAATTGCGTAATATTACGACGGCTATACAGAGGAAACTTTAACTTACCTAAAGAATCCAAATCATCCCTAAGTACGAATACCCGGTCAAAATCTGTATGTAACTCCTCCCATTTTACTGCTATATTTACCGGTGTGTTGATCAGCGGAGGGGGAGCAAGCAGTACTTGTTCATAATTACCTGTTTCTTCATTGAACGTATAAGTAGTGAATGGACCTGAAAGTACCGGTTCATCTACAGCCACCATTACGCGCACATTCAAACCTGTTTGTATATACATCCAATGGTACGGATCCACTGTTCCTACAGGATCGAAAGCAGACGCCTTGTTAATATAGGCGGACCATTCCCACTTGACCGGCCTCAAGGTAATATTAACAACATTACCCCCTGCTTGCATAACATACCCTTCATGATACCCCGTTCCCAATAACGCCTTCCCGCTTCCCGCCAACACCAAAATGTTGTAGGTGTCGCCAATGGTAACACTAACCGGCGTATTTACCGCACCGCGCACTATGGTTGAATCGCCGGTGTTTTGAAGGAACACCTCATAGGTAGTAACCAGCGCCTGAGCCTCCGGTGAAGTCCACCCTGCGGCAGAGCGGGCAGTTTGCGGCAAGTTCACGGTAAGGGAAGCGGTTTTTCCAGACTGTACAGGCACTTTTGGCGCCAGAGGCATACTGCAAGCGGTTAGTAAAACTACCACCGGGAAAAGCAGGAGTATTTTTTTCATGGTTAGTCTGCCCATTGGACGGTGACGGTTAGGTTTGTTTTCTTCCACACTGTGTTAAGTTCCAGAATATATTTTTTCCGTAATGCCTCAGGGATAGGTAAATTGCGACTTCCTGCAGCAGTCTCACCGAAGAACCATCCAGAACCGAATCCATGACAGTTCCAGTGAGAACCATCATCAAATGGGTTAGTGTCAACGGCAGCAATACCAATACAAGTGTTTTTTGTTTCATCCAGACCCACATTACTAAACTCATATTTTGCTACCCGCTTTGTTGCTGTGGGGCTACTAGAACTTTTCAATGTTCCACTAAAACCCGAAAATGCTGTAGGTTTTGGGTAGACATAGTTCCACATACCGTAATTCGCCGGCACGATAATATATAATGGGTTCTTCGAATCAATCATAAGTTCGTACTCAGTGGTTCCGACACCTATCTCTATTTCTGGCGATAAAATTGTAATCGAATAATCTACGGGTCGGCATGTTATTGTTACATTGTTAGTACCAACAGTCACAACTTTGTTTTGAATGTATCCGGTTCCTAAAATAAGACCAGCAGCAGAATGATCTTCCCTTTGTATGCCCGCCACCAGCAATACATCATACGTTCCCGATGGCGCCTCTACTGTTACCGTTGGCGTTGCCCCATCAGTTCTGGTTCTGGCCCAATAGTACGTACCACTTGTCTTGTTTTTCGCAATAACATGATACTCATTTGACCACTCTTGGGCCTGCGTAGTGGTTATCAATGATCTTGAAACAGGTAAATCCGTTGGCTCAACAGTATCAGGAGTAGGCTCTGCATTTTCGTTTATTAGAAATGAAATCTCGATTGTCTTAGCGAGTGGGGGGGGGGGGGGGGGGGGGGAGGGGGGGGGGGGGGGGGGGGGTGGGGGGGGGGGGGGGGGGGGGGGGGGGGGGGGGGGGGGGGGGGGGGGGGGGGGGGGGGGGGGGGGGGTGGGGGGGGGGGGGGGGGGGGGGCGGGGGGGGGGGGGGGGGGGGGGGGGGGGGGGGGGGGGGGGGGGGGGGGGGGGGGGGGGGGGGGGGGGGGGGGGGGGGGGGGGGGGGGTGGGGGGGGGGGGGGGGGGGGGGGGGGGGGGGGGGGGGGGGGGGGGGGGGGGGGATGGAGCCTCCCCTCCCTTCAGACCGTGAGTATGGATGATTCAGCGTATACACTTTAAGGTAGGCGTTTACTTAGCGGAAAACCGAAGAAAATAAACCACGGAGGACACATCAGACCGCAGACCGAAGGTCTGATTGGTCTGCGAACACGGAGAAGAAAAGATTAAACTCTGTGCTCTCTGTGGTTTATATTCTCCAGTTTTTCATTTTGGAACTGGCTCAACCCTTTAAGCCGGTAGTAGCGATTCCTTCAACAAAGAAGCGCTGGAACGCGAGGAACACCGCAATAACCGGAACCAATGCCACCACAGAAGCGGCCATAATCAGGCCGTACTCGGTGGAATACTGCCCCAGGAACATACGAATCCCCAGGGGGATGGTTTTAACCTTTTCGCTGTTAAAGTAGATCATGGGGCCCATGTAATCGTTCCAGGTAGCCACAAACGTAAAGATGGAGAGGGTGGCCAGCACCGGTTTGGACAGGGGTAGCACGATCCGGAAAAAGGTTCCGTATTCATTCAGGCCGTCGATACGGGCCGCATCCAGCAGTTCATCGGGGATACCGACGTAGAACTGCCGCACCAGAAACACCCCAAAGGCGGAAAAGCTCTGCAGCAGGATGAGGCCCAGGTGGGTATCGATCAGATGAACCTTCTGCATTTCGATGTACTGGGGCAGCATGTAAACCTGCCAGGGAATGGCTATGGTTGCGATGTAGAGGAAAAACAGGGTGTTCCGGCCGGGGAACCGGCACTTGGCAAAACCATACGCGGCAAAACAGGAGGTGAGTACCTGGATCAGGGTAACGATGACCGACAGCTTGAAGGAGTTAAACGTAAACCGGATGAAATTTATTTTCTGCCAGATTACGGAATAGTTGCTCCACACAGGGTGCGCGGGAATCCACTCAGGCGGCTGGGTAAACACATCGGTGTCGTACTTGAGAGAGGAGGAAAGCATCCAGATAAGGGGCAGCAAGGCGATAACGGTAATCGCAATAAGCAGGAGATAGGTACCGCACTTGACTGCGGGGTTTTCTTTTTCAATCACTTTGGTAACTCCTTATCCTAAGATGACAGCTTCTTTTCCACACGGAATTGAATAAAGGTGATACTTCCCACAATCAGGAAGAGAATCATCGCCGCAGCGCTGGTTCGTCCGAAGTTAAAGTATTTGAAGGCATTGTCGTATATGTAGTTGCTTATCAGGGTAGTAGCCTGACCGGGACCGCCTTCGGTCAACGCAAAGATAATATCGAAGGATTTAAACCCGCCGATGGTGAGCATGAGTACCACAAAGAAGGTGGCAGGCAGCAGCATGGGCATAGCGATACGCCAGAAAAACTGGAACCGTGAGGCGCCGTCTATACTGGCCGCTTCCTGAAGTTCCCTGGGAATATCCTGCAGGGCCGCGAGGTACACAATCATGTAATACCCCATGCCTCTCCACACCGCCACGATCATAACACCGGGAAGCGCCCATTTGGTGCTGCCAAACCAGCCGGGTGGATTGGAAACGCCGAGAAAGTGCAGAAAGGCGTTCACGAGCCCCACCGGGTCTTTCATAAAGAGAAACTGCCACACCACGGCAACGGAAATGATACTGGCCACATGGGGAAAGAAGATGGCGCTACGAAAAAATGACGTGGCACGAATTCCCTTGTTGAGCAGCACCGCCAGTCCCAGAGAGGCGAACATGGTGAGGACAACGGTAATCAGCGTATAGACAAAGGTACGCCCTATGGAGTTGATAAAATTGGAATTCCCGAATATCTGCCGGAAGTTATCAATGCCGGTAAATTGCATGGCATTGAAGCCGTCCCATTTCGTAACGCTCAACATGAGCGAAAAGAGTACGGGTATCAGCACAAACAGAAAAAAACCGATAAAGTTTGGTGCGACAAAGGATAATCCCACCAGGGTATTTCTGACCCTCAATGATTGCTGCGGTTTATACATCTTTCACCACCCTAGTTACCAAGAATTTCTTTGGCATGCTTTGCCATGTCGGCAAGCCCTTGGTCAACCGTCACTTCCTTGAGGAGGATAAGGCCGTGCTCTTCGCCGAGCATCTGGTTCACCTCCGCCACATGGTCCACCATGGGCCGGTCAAGGGCGATATTCTCTACCGCCAGAGCGTCCGCAAGACCGGCGGGCATACCGGGAACATTGGCTATGGCCGCGAGGCTCTGCGCGTCGGCCCTGCCGGGGAACACCGCGTGTTGGGCATAAATCTGCGCCCCTTCCTCACTGGTAACAAACTTGACGAATTCCCAGGCCGCATCCCGGTACTTTGACGCGTTGTTGATGGCCAGAGGCGTTACCGAACCCACGGTCCAGCCCGCGGGGGTTCCCTCCGGGTGGGGGATAGTGGCAACGCCCCAGTTAAGCGTGGATTCTCCGTTGTCGATCCGGTCCTTGAGGGCTGCCGCAAGCCAGAACCCCATGGGCAGCATGGCTATACCACCCCGGAGGAACTCATTGCCATACTGGATATTCCCCGCACGGATAGCGCCATAGTCCCGAATCGTCCCGGCATCCTGCATCCTGAGCACCATCTCGTAGGCGCTCTTCATAAAGCTGTAGTCGGTTTCCACAATGGTGTGCTTTCCATCCTGAATGGCCCAGTTTTGCACCAGCGCCTGCCAGCTATGGAAGTGGGCGCCCCAAATCTTGCCGGCCCCGGAGCCGGAAGTAAGCTGCTGCGCAAGCTGCTCAAACTGGGGCCAGGTAAGGTCATTGGAAGGATAGGGAATACCGGCCTTATCAAAAATATCCTTATTATAGAAAAGAACGTAATAGGCGGTACTGGCCGGCAGGGCAACGATCTTGCCGTCCATGTCGAACCGTTCCGCCAGGCCGTTGTAGGCGGCAAGGTCGATGTTGTCCTTTTTGATATAGGAAGAAAGGTCCGCCAACTGGCCACGGCTCGCAAGCCCCCGTGTGGTATCCCCGTCTTTGATAAAGAAGACATCCACCGCACTGCCGCCGTTCAGCATCACCGAGAGCTTCTGGGTGAAGTCCGCTGCGGGAATATCAATCACTTCCACTTTAATGTTGGGATTAGCCGCCTGAAAGGAGCTAACCAGTTCCGTATAGTAGGCGCTGAGGGAGATGTCCCATACCGCCAACTGAATGGTCGCCGGACCGCCGCTTTGGGCCGCCGTCTGTTCCTTTTTGGAACAACCTGAAAAGACGCATCCTGCGGCCAGGCATACCGCCAGCGCCGCACACAAAGATTTCTTCTTCATACAATTCTCCTCCTATAAAATGACTATTTTTTCATAATGTCATGGGTTAAACCTTTTGACAATAGCATTTTTTTCGAAAAATAGAGCACTATTTTTGAATAGTACCCCAACCTTCGTACTTATTCCCCGTAAAACTGCCGCATGACGTAAAAGGCGCCCTTGTGCCGTACCCGGTCGGCGTCGATGAGGCCTTTGCGGTTAAAGTGCTCCTGATAGCGGTTGAGGCGGCGGGGACAGCGAAAATCGTAGAATATCCAGGGGGTCATTCCGGCGATGTAGGAACACTGCTTAATCACCGCTATCTGCTGTTCGTAGAGGGCTTTCTGTTTGTCCTCGGTCCAGAGATCGTCGGCGGTACCCCGCTGGCCGGTCCGGGCATCACCGCCGAATTCGGTGATTACCACGGGCTTACCCGGCGCGGAATTGGCGAGTATCTTGGGCAGTTTGCTGAAATCCGGGTCGTACCAGCCCAGGTATTCGTTAATACCGATGATGTCCAGCACACTTGTCAGGCGGTCTTCGATCCGTAATTCGTCATGGTTGATGAGACACGCCGCAGAAACCGGCCGGGTGGGGTCAAGGGCTTTGGCCTTTTTCGCCAGACCGGACATAAAGGCAAAGCGGCTGTCGGTATCGGCGTTTTCGTTCCCCACGGACCAGATGATGACGCTGGCCCGGTTCCGGTCCCGCAGTACCAGTTCCGCAAGCTGGTTTTCCGCGTCCGCGTAGGTACCGGGGTTGTCAAAGGCAACCGCCCAATAGACCGGCACTTCTTCCCAGAGCAACACCCCTTCTTCATCGGCGATCTTCGCAAATCGCGCATCGTGGGGATAATGGGCCAACCTGAGATAATAGCCGTTCATCTCTTTGAGGTCCCGTATGGTCTGACGTATGATGTCCTCGTTGGTGGTTTTGCCCAAGGCAAAGTGGTCTTCGTGGACACTAACCCCCTTTAAGAAGATCTTCTTGCCGTTCAGCAGAACGTCCGTACCGTTAACGGCTATCTCCCGGAACCCGATGCGGTCATGGGTCTGGTCGCGGGTTTTGCCGTCCGCGGCGGTAAAGCCCAGGGTTACCTCGTAGAGCTTGGGGCTTTCGGGACTCCAGCGTTCAGCGTTGGCTTTTACATGGAAGGAAGCCTTACCGTCCTGCACCGCCGCTTCCGCCTGTACCCCCAGTTCGGGGATTTTCAAGCACACAGTACCCTGGACCTTCCCGCCCTCAGCATTGGCGATATACACATCGGCATCGATCCCTCCATCTGTAGCAAGCCGCACAAACCAGTCTTTGATAAACACCGGAGGCAGACGGTAGAGGTACACGTCCCGGTAAATGCCGCCGTAGAGGAACCAGTCGGTGTTATCCATGGGGATGCGCAGGGGGCTGCGGCGGGCGTCCACGGTAACCACAATGCGGTTTTCCGTAAACGAAAAATCTTCCGTCTTTACCGCGGCGGTAATGTCCACATTGAAGGGAGTGGACGCGCCGTCATGGGAGCCCACAAACGTACCGTTCACAAACACGCAGGTGTTGTAGGCAGCGCCCTCAAAACGCAGGATAAGCCGCTCCCCCGGTTCTTTGGGCACATAGCGGAAAGTACGGGTGTAGACCCCGGTCCCCTCAAAGTAATGGAGCTCCGGCTTTTCCAGATTCCAGCAAGCCGGCACGGGGATACGCTCCCACCCTTCCCAATCCCAGTCCACCGGCTGGGGAAGCCCCGCAGCGTTGGTGGTAACTTCCTTAAACCAGTCTGCCCGGCGGCAGGTATCGTACCAGTCGGCGGCAAAGTTCCAGCGTCCGTTCAGGGATTCGCAGTTGCGGCCCGCCGTATTGATAAGGCCGCCGCTTTCCAGACGGGGCTCCCGGTATTTAGCCTCATACGCGGTGTTATGTATGTCCTCTTGAAATACTGCCATGATTAACCTCGATAGCGTAGTATACAGGATAAAAAGGATATGTGCCACCCTTGCCATACCTACCCATTCTCTGTCATACTCGTAACACGAGCGGCGCAAATCGCTCTATCCCGTATTGTGAAGGAGGAAATGCCATGTCCGATTCGGACGGCGGCGGTAGTAGGTACCTACCCGCCAATATAAACAGGCCAAAACAGACGGACCGGCGGTCCGGTGTTTGGCAGGCATTTCCAGAAACAAACCGGACAGGTTGATAGTTCCGGCTTCTTCTGTGGAATGTCGAACAGACAGACTTTAGTCTACGGGCGTAAGCCCCAGGCTATAAGTCCCGAAACCATAGGAGAAACCATCATGATTGTAATCCGAACACAGGAAGCGGCGGGGTTTACCGAAACCTCCACGGTAAGCAAGGGCTGTTGGATCGATGCCCGCAATGTCACCAAAGCGGATATGGTCCGGCTGGAGCATGAATTCGGCATCGCCGGGGAGCTCCTCACCGACATCATGGATGCCGACGAACAGGCCCGTATCGAGAAGGAAGATGATTATACGGCGATCATCGTCCGCCTGCCGGTCTACGACGAAAGCTACGAAATATCCTACTTTACCCTCCCCCTGGGGATCATCCTCTTTTCCGACAAGATCGTAACGATTTGCCAGCAATCCAGCGATGCTCTGGACGATGTTCTTAAAAACCGGATTCGGGGCTTTAACATCCGCAACAAGAGTACCTTTGTCCTCTACCTGTTGAGCCGGGCGGCCTTTACTTACCTCCGGTTCCTTAAAGAACTGAACAAAAAGATCAACGCCATTGAGCGGGACTTGCAACGGTCCATCAAGAACAACGAGTTGATTCAGTTGCTGTCCCTCCAGAAGTCTCTGGTATACTTTACCACCAGCATCAAAACCAACGAACTGCTCCTGGAAAAGCTCCAAAAGTCCCCGCTAATCCGTTTTAAGGAGGATGAGAAGGAACTTTTGGAGGATGTGGTAACCGAAAACAAGCAGGCCATTGAGATGGCTAACATCTATTCGTCGATCCTCACGGGCACCATGGACGCCTTTGCCAGCGTTATCTCCAACAATCTCAACATTGTGATGAAGCGGCTCACCGTTGTGTCCATTGTACTGATGATTCCCACCCTGATTTTCAGCTATTACGGCATGAATGTGAACCTGCCCTTTGCGGGGCACGCATTCGCGGGGTTGGGTATCCTGGCGATGAGCGTGGTGATTTCGGCGATGGGGGCGATACTGCTGAATACGGGCAGACGGAGGAAGAAGCTGGCGGCAAAGGTGCTGCCGTACTCGTTAGGGGCGTAACGGGCAATTTGGCAGAACGGACCGCCGCTTGCCCTACCCCCCTCCCGTCTGTTATACTTACCCGTGATGCCCCAAAAGACGGATTTATATACCATATTGATATCCTACGCCAATAAACATCATTCGCCGGTCATCAATATCGATCACTTTGTGGAATTTCTGGAAAAATTTGCAAAGTGGAACGCATCTGATCGACCGGAATGGACAAAATGGACCGTGGGGGCCAACGCGAAGATATGGTCCGAGATACACGAGCTGGTGAACAGCGGAAAATGCGCGCTTGAAACCGATGGCCGCAATCCCGGACGGGTGGTGATGCTCGATTTTTATTCCGATCTGCTAAAGCGGATATACGAAAATGTTGACAGTACGGCGGAAATTCCCTTCCCTGACGAGAAAACCCTGGGAATCGTCATCCCCAGGGAGCAGATTCGGACCATGCAGATTTCCGACCTGGAAGATTACATGAAGTCGCCCCAGCAAAGCGACCTGCCCATACTGGAAATCAAGTTTCCCAATGATTACGGCAGCGCCCTGTTTTTGGCGGCCCATTTCCCCATGCGGGTCCTGGAAGCGGCGATTCTGAAGATACGCAGTTATATGCGAAGCCATAACAATAAGGACTATTACCTTTCCCGGCTGAACAGCCAGCTTGCGGGCAAGGGGGCGATGTTAAAAGATTTTATGAACCAGATTGAAGTACGGCCTATGGAATGTATTACCCATATCGAAGCCGCCGAGGAATTCATCTGTCTGGTCTGGCCCTATTTCGGTACCCAGATCAAGCTGGAATTGGAAAAAAAGTCTGAACTCCTGAGTTTGGATGTGGCGGTCCTACAGTCGATTTTCTTTATCGAGTTTTTTGTCGGGTACTGCCGTTCCCGGGCAAATCTGGAAAAGGCGCGGGATCAGGCCCTGATGGAAGTCGTGGCCAAGCTGAGTACCCCGCCCTATTACCATACCATACAGGATATTCTTGCCTTTACCGACAGCCGCGGCCGGCTCCTGGCGAATCAATACAAGCAGGAAGATATGGAAAAACTTATCACCGGGCGGACCGCCATTACGGGAGGGGCGTTGATGGACGAAGCGGGGGAGGATGCGTTGCCGGAACTACTCATCTTCCGCAACACCTCAGGCGAGCAGGTTTTTATCCCCAAAGACAAGGTATTTCCCGTAGTCTCCAAATTTGTGGAAGAGGCCCGGGTCCAGGTACGGCAGAGCATTTCCACCCGCTGGTTTCAACGGTTAAAGGATTACCAACACGAGCCTGCCATGGACTATGACCGGGATTTTGAACGGATGCTTGAAAAATATGCCGGCCAAATCGTTCCCATGCTGATGTGCTTTATTAAAGACAAAAAGATCTTTCTTGTTCAGGAAGAACTGGAACGTGCGGTCGGGGGGTTCAAGGAAAGCGTACGGATATATGACCCATCGGGCAAGGTCTTTCCCATGTCAAACCTGCTGCTCCTCAACCGGAAGAAGCTTCTGGCCGATACAAAACTTCTGCTGCCCTTTTGGTATACCATCCCGGTCATTGTTTCGCTCATGGCTTTCTTCAAAAAACTGGGGCGGAAAAAGCCGGCTAAAAAAGCCAAACCCGGCTCGGCCGAAACCCTGGAAACGCCCCCCTTCGCGGAAAACCAGTCTTCGGGACAGACCCTGAAAGGGGTTGCCAAAACCTACCTGGACGATCATGTTCCCGAAGGACATACTCTGGAGACCTATCTTGAGGAGATGGAAAGCCGGTGGCGCAAAATCCTCTCCGAGGACGCCCGTGCCCAGATGGTGAAGGATATTCGGCTCACGATCAAGAAGAAGATGAACGCGATAATCGATGCCTGGGGCATCCGGCAGATCACCGCCCATACCATCGACGATATGGCCGACAGTATCGTTCAAGAACTCCCTTCGCTCCAGGATTTGGACAGCAAAGACGCGATTCATTCGTATGTGTCGCTGTATCTCTCTTTTTTACTGAAGAATTCAAAAAAATAAGCCTCCGGTTGGTTAAAGGGGAAATAGGGCTTCATCCGTACACCTCAAGCTCACCGGTGATAAACGGGCGGGGCACAGTATCACTGTCGGGAATAATGAGCAGTTCCCCATCCGCACCGATACCGCAGAGCACACCTTCCACGGGTTTCCCCATATCGGCCCCGCCATTGATAAACCGTACCCGGCTCCCCCGCCGGAAAAGCCGCGCCTCCAGATGCTGCCGCCATTGTCCGGTTTCACCGCCGCCACCCTCTCCGCCTGAAAAGCCGTCGGCTGCGCCGCCGTCACGATCAGGCGCCGTCAGACCGCCGGTCTGCAGACCTCTGGTCTGAAGTTCCCGGTAGAGCCGGGCGAGGATCCGTTCCAACAGCAGGAAACAGGCTTCCTGGCCCGTACGTTCACCGCCGGGTGTGGAACCGGGCGTACTCGCGGCCCCGGCTTTTGCGGCGGAATACTCCCGCTGCGCCAGTACTATGCTCACCGCTTTGGTGCGGAGCGCCCCAGAAAAATCAGTCTGCCCCACGTTCACCCCGATCCCGATATAGACCACCCGTCCATCCCCTTCGGTGAGAATACCCGCCGCCTTGCGCTCACCGATCATGATGTCGTTAGGCCACTTCACCAGAACCCGGTCTTTGAGTGCCGGGGCAGCATCCTCGATAGCCAGGGAGACGGCGAGCCCGGTCCTGAGGGTAAGCGCCCTGGGGATAGCGGCAAAATCGCCGCAGCGCAGCAAAATCGTACAGAACAGATTCTTCCCCCGGTCGGCGTTCCACGGCCGGCCCGGAGTCCTCCCCCGCCCGGCCTCCTGAAACCCGGCGCATATCACCGTACCGTGGTCCGCCCCCCCGGCCGCCAGAAGCCGAGCCTCATCCATAGTGCTGGAAACCGTCTCCCGGTAATACACCGGCGCCCCGAAGGGGTTATCAATCGTCACTGTTTTCATAGACCCGCACAGACTATCAGAATTCATAAAAAAATACCCCGCTTTTCAAAGCAGAAAACGCCTTTTTTTCTTGATATGTTTTTTACTACCGGCGCGGTATGGTTTTGTTATGATTTGTTGGCGGTATTCAAATAAAAATAACGAAATGTTATAAATTTTTCATGCACTGTTTATGGTGTTTTCATAATCCGCCGGTGTATACATTGATAAGTATATGGCCGTTGGCCATTACCTATATTTTGTTTGAGGAGTTGTTATGAAAAAGATGTCGCGAGTTTTGGTGATTACCCTTGCCGGTCTGCTTTGTGCCGGGTCATTAGTGGCCCAGGGCTGCAGAGATAAACCGGCCAACTTCGCGGGAGATTCCCGCAATGTTTTCCCCGGAGACCGGGGACGCACCGGGCCGCAGCGGCGCGGGGACGGGCCGCCCCGCGAAGGCCGGCGTCAGCCTGTCCCGGCAGAAACGGTTACCGTCAACGGCAATTTACAGCTTGTTGAAGGGCGCATTGCCGTGGTCTCTGATGGTAAAACGTATTTTACCCACGACCTCCAGCGGCTTACCGGCTTTATTGACGGCCTTAAAGAAGGCGCCTCCGTTACTCTGGAAGGCGCCGCCTACCCGGTCCCAAATAATGCCGACGCACGATTTCTGCGGGTAACGAAACTAACCTTTAACGGTAAAACCTACGACTTCCCAACCCCGGCGGAACAATGGGGAAGATAAAGACTTGAAGAATAATTAACCACGGACACAAAGAACACGAGGGGTAGTGCTTCTACCGGCGCTTCCCCATCCCCCAAAGTATGTACATCCATTGCCGAATAAGGCCGACCGGGATGGGACAGCCCCTCATGGGCGTCTATGGGATTCCCCGCCGGAGGAGACAAGCGAAGCGCAGGCTCCGTAGGTGGCGTCCCCCATCTAGCAGCCTGTTGCACTTGTGGTTTTTTTGCGCTTGAGGCCGCAAAAAAACCCCGATAAATGGGCTCCTTACGGAGTTTGCATGGTAAAAAATCGCCTGAAGGCGATTTTTGGAGGTTAAAATGCGCGAAGCGCAACAAACTCCTAGCCCATGAGGGACTGCCCCGTCCCGGCCGGATATATCCAGTAGATGTACCTACTTTACCACCCGCACTCCCCCCCGCAGTACACTAAACCGCTTGTTCAGGTTTTCTTCGTCCAGGGGGTTTTCCATGGACAGATAGAGGGTGTACAGGGCGTTGGGGTTGGCGTTTTCCGGCTGGATGATGGCGCCTACAGAACCGGTGTTGTCCTTGGCGGAAATGCCGGGCTTTCCGTCGAAGGGATATTTTGCCTGGACAAGATCGTTCCAGTTTTCTGCGGGGGAGGAGCCGAGTCTGGGATCCGGTTTTATGTTTTTGTACAGGTTGATGTACTCCCGGCCGCGGGAATCCCGGCTCAGGACGATCTGGCGGACACCGAATTCGATTCGGCTTTCTTCTCCGGTGCGATACCAGGAAGGGGCGATGAATAATTCCGACAGGTCTGTCCATTCAAAAACGTCTTTACCCGCACTGACAGAAACCGTACCGGATTCAACCGATACTTCCTGGGCGCCGCTCTTCCAGTTGAATTTGAAGTCCCCAAGAAAGCCGGGGATATATCGAACCGGAGGTTCGTGGACCTGCGGTTCGTTAACCTGCGGTTCGTTAGGAAGTTCGCTGTCAAGGGCGATAAATTCATTCCAGCC
>BNVD01000027.1 GCA_025997835.1 Spirochaetia bacterium | reverse complement strand
GCCGGGAATGTCACCGCAGTGCGCTGTACCTACGACCCGGCTACCAAGGGAGGCAACGCCCCGGATAACCGTAAGGTCAAGGGGACCATACACTGGGTGTCCGCAGCCCACGCCGTGCCCATTGAGGTGCGTATATACGATTACCTTTTTAAGGTTGACCGGCCCATGGAAGTACCCGCCAAACGGCCCGACGGGTCCCCCGCGTCCTTTCTGGACAACATCAACCCCGATTCACTGGAAGTGCTTCCCGCCGCTTACGGCGAACCCTGTCTGGCCGGGGCAAAGCCGGGTGACCGCTTCCAATTTGAACGACTGGGCTACTTCGTGAAGGATTGTGCAGCAATACAGGATTGTGCAGCAATACAGGATTGTGCAACAATACAGGATTGCGCAGCAAATAACAGTAATACTGTTGCTGACAACAAACCGGTATTCAATAAGACCGTCGGCCTTAGGGATACCTGGGCAAAGATAGTAAAGAAATAGAGCAAGGAGCATACCATGATTTTACGGGGAAATGTACCTTCAAAGGTGCTTAACATGGATACGGGCATCAATGTTTTGATACCGAACAACGGTGGGCGTGAGCCTTACCGGGTCGTGTATCTGCTGCATGGACTGCATGGCGATCAGAATACCTGGCTGGATAGAACCATGCTGTCCGTTTACGCCAACGACTATAACGCAGTGTTTGTGATGCCCTCGGTGGGAAGAAGTTTTTACATAGACATGAAATACGGACAGAAGTACTTTACCTACATCAGTGAGGAACTGCCCGAAATAACCCGGAAGATTTTCAACATCTCCGCCCGCCGGGAGGACACTGCGGTGATGGGCTGCTCCATGGGCGGTTACGGCGCACTCAGGTGCGCCCTGTCCAAACCGGAACAGTACGGATTCTGCGGGGCCATTTCTTCCGCCTGTTTAAACGCGAGTGAACAACTCGCCGGACTGAAGGAAGATCCCGGCCCCTGGCTCAAACACGGCGGCGCCGAAGCCGAAGCCATATACCGGGATTTTATTGCCATCTTTGGGGAAGATTTTCAACCCAGGCCCGGATACGAAATCAAGGAACTGGTAAAGAAGATAGAAGCCGGACCGGTAAAGCCGAAAATCTACTCTGCCTGCGGTACCGAGGACAGCCTCTGCGCAGAAAACCGCCGTTTCAAAACCGGCATGGAAAAACTGGATTTTGATTTTACCTACGAGGAATGGCCGGGAGTCCATGACTGGTATTTCTTCAATGACGCGCTAAAAAAAGCACTGCAAAAATGGTATGCGGTGTAACCATAAAGTAAGGACCCATTGCGTTAAATCGATGACACAAAAGATAACCGGCTATATTGGAACCTACACCGAAGCGGCCTTTACCGGCAGGGCGGAGGGCATTTACTCCTTTACCCTGAACCGCGAAACCGGCGTGGTGGAAGATTTTCGTCTGGCGGCGCAGACAGTAAATCCATCGTATCTTGCCGTAGCGCCGAACGGACAATATCTCTACGCCGTGAATGAAGTTGACGAGTTTGTCGGCAAGAGCGGCGGCGGCGTTACCGCCTTTGCCATTGCCGGTAATGGGGAACTGCGCTTAATCAACCAGGTTTCCAGCGAGGGCAAAAGCCCCTGCCATATCGTACTGAATGATACCGGTACCTGGGCTATCGTTTCCAATTACGCAAACGGTACGGTTGCTGTGCTACCCGTCGAGGCTAATGGCGAAGCCAACGGCAAGGCTAATGGCGAAGCAACCGGCATGGCCGCCGGCTCTCTGGGCGCGGCGGCGCAGATCATCACCTTACACGGCAGCGGCCCCAACCGCGAACGGCAGGAAAGGTCCCACGCCCACTCATTCCTGTTCGATAAACACTACACCCACGGCTTTGTCTGCGATTTAGGCTCCGACCGGATAATGGCCTATTCCTTCAACAGCAGCGCTACGGCGCCCCTAAATCCGGCAGCGGCCCCCTGGTACGCGGCTAAAGGCGGCGCAGGCCCCCGGCATGGGGTGTTTCACCCATCGCTGGACATCGCATATTTTATCAATGAGCTTGATTCTACAGCAGATGTTCTGCGCTATGGTGACGGCAGTTTTACTGTTTTACAAACCGTAAGCACCCTTCCCGAAGCCGCGCTTTCCGGCGTTTCGGCGTTTAACACCGGAGCGGCAATCAAAATAAGCGCCGATGGAAACTATGTCTACGCCTCAAACCGCGGCCATGACCGCATTACGGTATTCAGAACCCGCAGTGATGGTACCCTTGAGTACGTTGGCAGCGTCCCTTCCGGCGGCAAGATACCCCGCGATTTCGCCCTTGATCCATCGGGAAACTTTCTGCTGGCCACCCATCAGGAGTCCGGTAACCTGACGGTGTTCCGCATCGATCGCGGCACGGGGCTGGTTACGCAAATTGGTGATTATCCGGCGCCGTCGCCGGTATGCGTGATATTCCGGTAATTCTGCCAAATTGATCAAACCTCCCCTTCCCGCTATACTAATCCCCATGAAAAGTGAATGTTCGTTAATGGTTCGTACCTATGAATGTGACAGCTATGGTCACGTGAACAACGCCAACTACCTGAATTATCTGGAGTTCGCCCGGTACGAGTTCCTTAAAACCGTGAAGTTTGACTATCCGGCGGCTATCAAGGCGGGATACGGGGTCTATGTGGCCCGTATCGAGATTGACTACAAAAAATCTGCCGTTACCGACGATGTGCTGACCATCCGTTCCTGGCCGGTCAAAAAGGGCGCGGTAAGCGGTACCATCGCTCAGGAAATACGGCGGGGGGATGACCTTATCGTTGAGGCGAAGGTAACCTGGGCCTTTGTGGATTCCCACGGGATGCCAACGAAAATTCCGGCGGTATGGGATGTTGAGGGCCTACGGCCCGCCCAGTAATCGCACGCGACAGCGTGTCTATCAGCAAAGTTAGCGCAGGCGTGGACCCCAGCAAAAACCACAGTACCGAGTAACGGACGGTCAACCTTTAGGTTGGCCGGGGTCCGATGGATCAAACTAATTATTCTGCGTAGCTCGTCTTAAGCCCCGCTTCCTTTTGATACCGGGCAATGGCCAACTCAATCAATCTGTCGATAAGCGTAGTATAGGGTATGCCGCTGGCTTCCCATAACTTGGGATACATACTGATTTTGGTGAACCCCGGCATGGTGTTGATTTCATTTACTACCAATTCGCCGTTGGCCCGCAGAAAAAAATCCACCCGGCCAAGACCCTCGCAGGACAGTACCTGAAAGGTCTGTATGGCAAGCCGTTGTATTTCCGCCGCGACAGCCGGGGGAACCTTTGCGGGGATTTGCAGGGCCGCTCCGTTTTCATCAAGGTATTTTGCGTTGTAGGAATAAAAATCGTGGGTGGAAATCACTTCCCCCGGTACCGAGGCGGCGGGGGTTTCGTTTTCCAGGACTGCGCACTCAAGTTCCCGGCCATCAATAAATTCTTCAATGACGATCTTCCGGTCATACTCAAAGGCGGCCTGTATGCTTGCCAAATATTCCGCTTCGTTGTGGACCTTGCTGACCCCCACGGAGGAACCCATATTGGCGGGCTTGATGAACAGGGGCAGCCCCAACGTTGCGGTGACTGCGGCGAAACCGGGAACGGCCTCGTGGGATTGAAGGGCAATATACGTACCGATGGGCACCCCCCCGTCACGGAGGAGCCGCTTCATCACATCCTTGTCCATACCCACGGCGGAACCCAGCACCCCGGCGCCTACAAAGGGGATGTCCGCCAGTTTGAGGAGCCCCTGCACCGTACCGTCCTCACCAAAGGGGCCATGCAGTATGGGGAAGATCACGTCGATGGTTCCCTCGTCCGCCAGAGTGGTGAGGTTGGAAATAAGGCCCTGGCTTTGGGGGGGCAGGGCCACCGCTTTACTGTCCTGATTCAGCCGTATCCGCTTGGGGTCATCCGCATTAAGGATGAATTTCGCGGCATCGTTCAAAAGCCACCGGCCCGATTTATCGATACCGATCAGGAGGGGCTCGTATTTGTCACGGTCTATTGCTTCAAAAACATTCTTCGCCGATTGCAGGGATACTTCGTGTTCTGCCGACTTTCCGCCGAATAAAATGCCCACCCGGATTTTTTTTGTCATGGTTGCCCGCCTTTTTAAACGTACTTACAGCCGTTTAAACTGATCGATAAGTGTAGTATACCGTTCATTACCCCGGATGATGCGTTTTGTCAGCATCTGGGAGAGGAAGATGCCGTAGTGGGGATATTTGCGGATAACATTGATAAAGTTCTTGCGGGTAAGGAGGATAAGTTTGCCGTCGGTTTCCGCACGGATTGAAGCGGAGCGGGTCTGATTCAGCAGGAAAGACATCTCTCCCATAAAAATATCCTGGGGTGACAGGGTTCCTACCAGTTTTTTATCATGGTACACATTGTATTCACCGCTGGAAATGTAGTAAAGGTAATCACCGGGGTCGCCTTCCCGCATCACCATGTCGCCCTTTTTTACCATCAGTACCTGCTCCCGGGAAAAGCCCTGGGGGATTTCGTTTTCTACCGACCGGTCATGGCGGATGACGATGGTTACCTTATTGCCCTTCAGGTTATATTTCAGGTCGTTGGTAAGTTTGGCGGCCATCTGGATACCCCGGCCGTGGAGGCTCAGCGCATCCTGCCGGGCAATTTTCTGCAAATGGGCTTGTACATCAAAACCGTCGCCATCGTCCTGGACAATAAAAATGGTCTGATCTGTCTGAATCTCCCATTGAAGACGCACCTTTCTGGCATTAATCACCGGGTTCTTGCACCGTTCCGCTACCAAATCTACCATCGAAAGGCCCTTGTCCATACCTTCGGTTTTTTCATCATACGTGATACCGCAGTTTCCGTGTTCTACCGCATTCACCAGCAGTTCCCCCAGGGCAAGCTGGAGGTGCATTTTATGTTCAGGGTTAACGAGCCCCCGTTGGGCGGGCAGGGTAGCACCGATCCCCGCGTACAGGGGAAGTGCAAAAATATCATTATCGATAGTAAAACTACCGGAAACACCATCCATGAGGTTTTTGGTAAATTCCCGCTGAAAAATAATCTGGTAATTCTCTTCGATAATTTCAATACCCTTGTTTAAATGGGAGTGGATCCGGTAGGTATCCATAAAGGTCAGTATATTGATGGCATTGTATTTTTGGAACAGCGATTCTTCATCATGCTGATCGGGAACAAAAATTCCGATAATCCCGAAGTTGAGGGCCCATTTATCGGTCCTGATATGGTTGGCTATTTTTTCAATGTCGATTTTGGGATCAGAAAAATTGATGATCAGCACTCCCGGCAGTTCATAATTGAGAAATTCAAATATATCGGACTCCTCAGAAAGAAAGGCCTTCGCCCCCGATCGTACAGATACTTCTATCATCTGTTTGATTGCCGGATCTGAATTAACAATGCCTAAGGTACCCATAGTCGCTCCTGTGAGTAGTATACCCAAAAATACCGGAGAATCAAGTGGGAGAAACTCCACCCCAGGGAGGTACATTTTCGCCTTGACAAGCCGTTTCGATAGGCTACTATAGGGTAATGGAAGAACAAACCCGCTGCCCCTGGTGCCTTTCCGACCCCATCTACATGAAATACCACGACAAGGAATGGGGCCGCCCCCTAAAAAACAGCCAAAAGCTCTTTGAATTCCTGATTTTAGACGGCGCCCAGGCCGGCCTTTCCTGGCTGACCATCCTGAAACGCCGTGAGGGCTACCGGGCCGCCTTTGACGGCATGGACCCGGAAAAAATGGCCCGCTACGGGGCCAGGGACATCGCCCACTTGATGGGGGATGCCCGGATCATCCGCAATCAACGGAAAATCACCTCGGCGATTGGGAACGCCCGTGCCTACCTTGCCATGATGGAGGGGCCGGTCTCCTTCTCAAAGTGGCTCTGGAACTGGGTGGACGGGGAGCCGCTGGTCAATCATTTTAAAACCATGCAGGAGGTCCCCGCCTCGACCCCGCTTTCCGAAGCTATCTCGAAAGAATTGAAACAGCGGGGCTTTACCTTTGTGGGGCCGACTATCGTATACGCCTTTATGCAGGCGGCGGGGCTGGTGAACGACCATCTGGTGGGATGCTTCAGACACGATAGTGTCTGACGGCACCGGGATGCCGGACACGACAGTGTCTGAGGGCATAAGGAATTGATAACCCGGTAAGATTGATATATGATCCTCGTAAAAGGCGGCCTGATGGCGGACAAAGAAGCAAGAGCGCGGATCAAGATAAACAAAGGACCTCGGTCCTCCTACTCGAAGAATCCGGCTGGCGCTTCTTTGATACCCCCGCAGGCAAGGCAAACATCCTTTTAGAGAACAATGTAAAGCTCACCGAGACCAGGTTAAACGAATTTGGCGAAGATTTTGAAAAAACCAAAAACGGCTTTATCGATTTTCTCCTGTTAGACAATCTGAGCCATCCCCTTATCGTGCTTGAGGCCAAGGCCGAGGACAAGAACCCCCTGTTCGGCAAGGAGCAGGCCCGGCGGTATGCCGAGGCCCAGCATTGCCGGTATATCATCCTTTCCAATGGGAACAGCCACTACTTTTGGGATTTGTATTGCGGCAACCCCAGCGTTATATATAGCTTCCCTCCCCTGGAAAATGTGATCGGTATTGATAAATTCCAGCCGGACCGGAAAGCTTTGGTAAACGAACCGGTTGACCGCGATTATATCGTACAAACCCAAATGCCGGATTATGGGAAGGACCCATCGTACCAGAATGAAAAGAGCCGCGACGGCTTTATCAAGATAAACAATCTGCGGTTCCTACGGCCCTATCAGATTAAGGCGGTACAGGCGATACAGCGGGCGGCGGCGGCAGAAAAGAACCGCTTCCTTTTTGAGATGGCCACCGGGACCGGCAAGACCCTGGTGGCCGCCGCAGTGATCCGCCTCTTTCTGCGGACCGGCAACGCCTAAGCGGCTAATGCCGCACGGGTACTGTTTCTGGTGGACCGGCTGGAACTGGAAGAGCAGGCCGGCAAGGCATTTACGGCCTATCTGAAAAACGATTTTACCACCCGAATTTACAAACAGCACCGGGACGATTGGTATGATGCCGATATTGTGGTGTCCACCATTCAAACCTTTCTGTCAAAAAACCGGTATAAGCGGGATTTTGCCCCCAACGATTTTGATCTGGTAATTTCCGACGAAGCCCACCGCAGCATAGGCGGCAACAGCAGAGCGGTGTTTGAATACTTCATCGGGTATAAGCTGGGGCTTACCGCAACACCAAAAGATTATCTAAAGCATGTTGATGCTGCGGTGTTAGGTGCCGACGATCCACGGGAAATGGAACGGCGCGTACTTCTGGATACCTATAAAACCTTTGGCTGCGAAACCGGTGAACCTACTTTTCGCTATTCACTGTTGGACGGCGTTAAGGAAGGCTTTCTTGTAAACCCTATAGTAATTGACGCCCGTACGGAAATCACGACCCAACTGCTTTCCGACAAGGGCTATGCGGTCATTTTTTTGAATGAAGATGGTGAAGAAGCAGAAGAAATTTTTGGATACCAGGAATACGAAAAGAAATTCTTTTCCGAAAACACCAATCGTGCATTTTGCAGAGTCTTTCTGGAAAACGCCCTGCGGGACCCATATACCCGTGAAATCGGCAAAACCATCATCTTTTGTGTTTCACAAAACCATGCGGCAAAGATAACCCAGATATTGAATGAATACGCCTACACGTTTTTCCCCGGCAAATACCGCTCCGATTTTGCCGTTCAGGTAACATCCCGAATTCCCGACGCCCAACAGTTTACCGCAAACTTTGCCAACAACAAACTTTTAGGTTCCGGTAATTTTGATCCCGCCTATATCACCAGCAAGGCCCGGATCTGCGTAACCGTAGGCATGATGACCACCGGCTACGACTGCCCCGACATTCTCAACCTCTGCCTGATGCGCCCGGTTTTCTCCCCCACCGACTTTATCCAGATAAAGGGCCGGGGAACCCGTACGCATGATTTTACCAAACAGCTGTTAATCGATCCAAAAAAGAAAGATCAGCTGGGCGAAATTCCTAAAAAACGGTTCAAGCTGTTTGACTTCTTTGCCAACTGTGAATACTTTGAGGAAAAATTCAATTACGATGAAAAACTAACGGTACCAAAATACGGAACAGAGGCATCATGGGCAGCGGATACGCCGTTACCATTTGATCGTAATGATATGTATACCAGCGCCATCGATGACAATCTGAGCACCCTGAACCAAAAGGAAATAGGCCCTGAAGGGATGAAAGTTGACTGGATGTTTTTTGAACGATTCGGCCATACCATTATGAGTGATCATCCCATCATAAAAGAACAGTATGAAGCCGGGAAGTGGGATGAACTGTTGACCTACATCGAAAAAAACGTGTTCAACAAACCAACCGATTATTTTACTTTGGAGAAACTGCGAAAAGCGATAAATCTGGATTGGCGTATCGGGCTGAAAGAAATCATCGAAAAGATACTCACCAATGATCCCAACTTCAAAACCAGGGAAGAACGATTGGATGAGGAGTTTGATAAATTCGACAGCCGACAACTGCCCGATGAAGCCAGTTTTGATGCCGCAAAGACCGTGTTTAAGGCCTATATTGATGATACTGAATTCAGGGACATCATAGACAGCGGTCGTTTTGCCGAATTGAACAACAGCCCCTTTGGGGAGGCGTTCCGGGAACTATCCCCGGAACTCCGCAGACGAATCGTGGAGTATATTAAAGACTTCGTGCCTTTGAATGATTTTGTAGCGTAACAGGAATGCAGGATTGAACCATGTTAGATGATGTGACGAAACGCAGAATAGACAGCGCACGGGATATACTGGTAGGAAAAGTGCCGGTTCCCTCCAGCCAGGTTGAACAGATCACCATAGCCCTGATCTATAAATTCATGGACGACATGGATAAGGAATCGGTATCTATGGGCGGCAAGTCGAGTTTCTTCAGTGGCGCCTACAAAAAATACGCATGGTCAAATATCTTTGACCTCCGGCTCGGCGGCTTTGAGTTGATCAACCTCTACGGGGAAGCGATTGCCAAGCTCAATCAAAATCCGAACATCCCCCAATTGTTCCGCGACATCTTCAAGAACGCCTATCTCCCCTACCGTGACCCGGAAACCCTCAAGCTCTTTCTCAAAACCATCAACGAATTTTCCTACAACCATTCCGAAGACTTAGGTGACGCTTTTGAGTATCTCCTTTCGGTTCTGGACAGCCAGGGCGACGCCGGACAGTTCCGCACCCCCCGGCACATCATCGATTTTATGGTAGCGGTGGTTGACCCCAAAAAACAGGAGACCATCATTGACCCCGCCTGCGGCACCGCAGGATTTCTCATTTCATCCTACAAGCACATCCGCAAAGCGAACACCGGCACCACAAAAGCGGTACAACGCCCCGGCGATTTACTGTCCCCATCGGAACGGAAAAAACTCCTCACCAATTTTAAGGGCTACGATATTTCCCCGGACATGGTCCGCCTTTCCCTGGTGAATCTCTATCTCCACGGCTTTGTAAGACCTGAGATTTACGAGTACGACACCCTGACCAGCGAAGACCGCTGGAATGAATACGCTGACGGACATGGTCCGCGTGATCCTGGCGAATCCCCCCTTCATGTCCCCCAAGGGCGGTATCATCCCCCACAAACGCTTTTCCGTCCAGAGCAAACGGAGCGAGGTGCTTTTTGTGGATTACATCGCCGAACACCTTACCCCCACGGGCCGGGCCGCAGTAATTGTGCCGGAGGGGATCATCTTCCAGAGCGGCGGCGCTTACAAACAACTCCGCAAGATGCTGCTGGAAAAGTATTTGTACGGCGTGGTGTCCCTGCCTGCGGGGGTGTTTAATCCCTATTCGGGGGTTAAGACTTCTATTCTGCTTCTGGACCGGCAGATTGCTTCCAAGAGTGATGCTATTCTGTTTGTGAAGATTGAGAATGACGGGCTTGCGCTGGGGGCGCAGCGGAGGGAGATTGATAAGAACGATTTGCCGGATGCGTTGAAGGTGATTAATGAATTCAGAAAAAACATTAACCACGAACCACACAAACAGCACGAACAAAAAGAAGAAAAAAAACCACAGAGGACACAGAGTTCACGGAGAGAAGAAAAGATTAAAAACGCTGTGTCCGCAAACCGAAAGTTCAACGTGTCATCTGTGGTTAATTATCTTGTGGTTTCCAAAGATACGATTGCGGAGAATGGGGAGTATAACCTGGCCGGGGAGCGGTACCGGGTGGTGGAGCGGCGGGGGAAGCAGAAGTGGGAGATGGTGAGGTTGGGGGATGTGTGTGAAATAAAAACCGGCAAGAAAGATGTAAATGAAGGAAATCCCGAAGGACAGTATCCATTCTTTACTTGTGCAAAAGAGCACACTTTTAGTGATTCGTATTCATTTGATATGGAAGCATTACTCATTGCTGGAAATGGTGACGTTGGTTCTGTTAAATATTATAATGGAAGATTTGAGGCATACCAAAGGACTTATGTGCTTTCCAAATTTGAAAATGCTCTACCACAATATCTTTACTATTTTTTAAATATCAAATTAAAAGCTACTATGGCAGCACAAAAACTAGGTAATACAATGCCGTATATAAAACTTGGAATGCTGCAGAATTTTGAAATTCCCTTGCCGCCACTTGAAATACAGCGAAAAATTGTAACAGAGATTGAAGGGTATCAGAAGGTTATTGACGGAGCCCGGCAGGTGGTGGATAACTGGAAGCCAGAGATTAAGGTTGAGTGTGAGTGGCCGATGGTGAAGTTGGGGGATGTTTGTGATGTACGAGATGGCACACATGATAGTCCGCAATATATACAAAAGCAAGATTTTCCGTTAATAACATCAAAGAATTTGAAAAATGGATATATTGATTTTTCAGACGTTAATTACATATCTAAAACTAATTTAGATAAAATAAATGAGCGCTCTTTAGTTGATGATGGGGATATAATTATGCCGATGATAGGAACCATTGGTAAGAACGATTTGCCGGATGCGTTGAAGGTGATTAATGAATTCAGAAAAAACATTAACCACGAACCACACAAACAGCACGAACAAAAAGAAGAAAAAAAACCACAGAGGACACAGAGTTCACGGAGAGAAGAAAAGATTAAAAACGCTGTGTCCGCAAACCGAAAGTTCAACGTGTCATCTGTGGTTAATTATCTTGTGGTTTCCAAAGATACGATTGCGGAGAATGGGGAGTATAACCTGGCCGGGGAGCGGTACCGGGTGGTGGAGCGGCGGGGGAAGCAGAAGTGGGAGATGGTGAGGTTGGGGGATGTGTGTGAAATAAAAACCGGCAAGAAAGATGTAAATGAAGGAAATCCCGAAGGACAGTATCCATTCTTTACTTGTGCAAAAGAGCACACTTTTAGTGATTCGTATTCATTTGATATGGAAGCATTACTCATTGCTGGAAATGGTGACGTTGGTTCTGTTAAATATTATAATGGAAGATTTGAGGCATACCAAAGGACTTATGTGCTTTCCAAATTTGAAAATGCTCTACCACAATATCTTTACTATTTTTTAAATATCAAATTAAAAGCTACTATGGCAGCACAAAAACTAGGTAATACAATGCCGTATATAAAACTTGGAATGCTGCAGAATTTTGAAATTCCCTTGCCGCCACTTGAAATACAGCGAAAAATTGTAACAGAGATTGAAGGGTATCAGAAGGTTATTGACGGAGCCCGGCAGGTGGTGGATAACTGGAAGCCAGAGATTAAGGTTGAGTGTGAGTGGCCGATGGTGAAGTTGGGGGATGTTTGTGATGTACGAGATGGCACACATGATAGTCCGCAATATATACAAAAGCAAGATTTTCCGTTAATAACATCAAAGAATTTGAAAAATGGATATATTGATTTTTCAGACGTTAATTACATATCTAAAACTAATTTAGATAAAATAAATGAGCGCTCTTTAGTTGATGATGGGGATATAATTATGCCGATGATAGGAACCATTGGTAATCCTGTTATCGTCAAAAAAGAAAGGGAATTTGCGGTAAAAAATGTGGCATTAATTAAATTTGTTTCAAAATCAAAAGTATTAAACCAATTTGTAAAAGAGTTATTAGACTCAAGGGCTAGCGCAGAATATTTTAGAAATAATTCTTCTGGCTCTACCCAGAAATTCATTTCGTTAGGGTTCATTCGAGACATGAAAATCCCTATTCCGTCGATTAAAATCCAGCAGGAAATTGTAGCAAAAATTGAATCCGAGCGAAAACTCGTTGACGGGTGCCGGGAGCTTATGGTAAGATATGAGGGGAAGATTAAGCGGGTTGTGGATGGGGTTTGGGGGGAGTAAGTGCATTGCGTATTAAAGATAGTTATGCGAAATGCCAACAAAATTCTATAAAAACAATTGACAAATTGTTTTTTCTATGGTAAATTATATCTCGAGGTATAAAAATGTCTTCAAAAGTCTTTATTAGCTGGAGCGGGGAATTAAGTAAAAAAATAGCAGAGCAATTAAAGAATTGGTTGCCTTCTGTGTTGCAATTTGTAAAACCATATTTTACTCCAGATGATATAGAAAAGGGATCCAGATGGTCTAATGAAATATCAAATGAACTAGCATCAAGTAATGTCGGTATTATTTGTTTAACACCTGATAATATTTCTAATCCATGGATATTATTTGAGTCGGGTGCAATTTCAAAGAATTTTGGAAAATCGAATGTTTGTACACTTTTATTTAATTTGGATCCAATAGATTTATCTGGTCCATTAACTAACTTTCAGGCAACACGCTTTGAGAAAGAAGATTTCAAAAAATTAATAGTAACAATTAATAATACGGATAAAGAATCCCAATTAACATCGGATGTACTAAACGGTGTTTTTGAAAAGTGGTGGCCCGATTTAGAAGAAAGAATCAAAAATATAGTCCAAGAAGAAAAAGTAGTTCATGCGCATAAAAAAAGATCAGACAGGGAAATACTTGAAGAAGTATTAGAATTAGCACGATTAAACACGGAAAGAGGGGCGACTCCTTTCCCCAAAAACATTGATTCAATGATAGAATACCTAATAAAGTGTATTAATGATTTATCACAAATAAATTTAAATAAATATGGTGATAAAGAATTACAGAGAACACTTAAAAAGATTAAAACTGTTATTAGCGACATTTGTTTTGAATTTGGAATGCCAAATTTAGTGAAATATATTGAAATAGATACTGAGCAACGTAAAATTGTTGTTGTTAAGAAAAAAGCAGATGGCGATATACCATTTTAGGAATTACATAAGGTTGGCACTTCGCATAACGAGACTGGCGGAAAAGTCATTTTGCAGGGGAACACAAAGGTACCTGTCACCAGCATGGTTCTGCGATAGGCTGGGTTTACCCGAAAGTAGTTGACGGATGCCGGGAGCTTATGATAGGATATGAGGGGAAGATTAAAAAGGTTATGGATGGGGTTTGGGGACGTGAACAATTATTCCCTGATGGAATGAGCGGTTAGGACATATGGGGGGATGAGGATATGACAAAATCTTTCTGTTATATCATAATTGGGGATGATTGGGGCAAAAATGACCCGATTTTGATGCTATAATATGAACCTCGGGACTTTGATATAGAAGACCACCTGAGCAATGATGGGGGAAGATATGAACAAGGCTTTTTTATCTCATAGTAGTAAAGACAAGGCTGGTTATGTTGAAATTGTTGCTAATAAACTAGGAAAAGACCGGTGTGTATATGACGAATATACATTTCGGCCTGCGATGAAAACATTAGAAGAGATATATTTAAATATTGATAAAAGTAATATTTTTGTATTTTTTATTTCAGAGAATTCCCTAGAATCCGATTGGGTAAAAAAGGAAATTAATGAAGCATCAAAAAAGACCATAGAGGGTAAAGCTGTGTTTTTACCGATTATTATTGATGCAAAAATAAAATATGACGATAAACGTATTCCTGAATATTTAAAATCCGATTATAATTTGCAGTATATTTCAAAACCAACCATAGCATATAAAATTATTTTGCAAAAACTAAGAGAAATGAGTTGGATAAAACACCCGACTATTGATAAACGAGACAATTTATTTGTTGGAAGACATGAATTACAATCAAAAATAGAAGAAAGACTCGATAATCTTGGTCTGCCTAATTTGATCGGCATTTTTACAATGGGAATGAGTCGTATAGGGAGAAAATCGTTATTAATTAATAGCATCATAAAGGCCAATATAAAGGATAAATCATATCGGCCTTTAGAGATAACATTAGACCGAGGTGAAAGTGTTGAAGACTATATTATAAAAACATATACACTTGGAATATCAGAAGATTACGATCTAACTTCCTTAATGGAAAGATCGCCAGAAGAAAAAATTAAATTGGCTATTAAAATCACCTTTGATATTATAGACCATGATGAAATAGTATTTATTGAGGATAACAATTCAATTATTAGTTATCTTGATGACCGTGTATGTATATCAGACTGGTTCATTGTGCTTTTAAACGCTTTACGTAGTAAAGATAAACTATGTATATGTGTTAGGTCTATCTTAAGGATTTCTTCTGTTCCTGATAGTCTTAAGGATATCACCTTATTATTAAATGTATCTGAATTGAGCATTTCCGAGCGGAGTGGCTTATTAAATCGATATGCCCATATTAGAGAATTACAAATTGAAAAATCTGATCTTGCTTTTTTTCAAGGAATATTGGCTGGTTATCCCGAACAAATTTTTTATACAGTTGAATTAATAAAAGAAAAAGGATTGGAAAGAGCAAAAAAGGAGACTTATTTAATAGTTGATTACAATAGCCAGAAAGTTTTAAGCGTACTAAACCAATATCCTCTAGGAAGTAAAGAATTAGATATAATTTCATTCATTTCCAGATTTGATTTTATTAGTTTTGATTTTCTATTTAATATTTTACAAGAAAAAAGTGTAGAGGAACAAACTATTAATAATCTAATAGAACATTCAATTTGTGAAATATTTGGTAAAAACAATGATTTTCTAAGAATCAATGATACTATAAAAGATTATATTCTTAGACAGAATGCATCAATGAGTGATGAGAATAGAACGGCCCTAGCAAGGCAAATGAAAAATATTATTCGAAGCGATCATTTGTTTGAGTTGGATTCTTCTGAAATATTTATTTCAATGAAAGAAGCTTTGGTTGCCAAAGAAGAAATTGAACCTAAGTATTTGATACCATCATATTTTGTCAAAACAATAGCTATAATATATTTTTTACCCGAAGACACTTTTTTCACCTGAAAGCGCAGCGGCAAAAAAGCCAAATTTATTTCTTTTATTTGCTCCTGGGCGATGTTAAAATCGTTAAAGACTTCATCAAAATAGAAGCCCAAAGAACCCCCTTTTATGGCGGCGCCCTTTTCTATCCATAGAGGGATAACATTTCTTGTTTCAGATATAAAACTGATTTTATCAAAACACAAATCACATTCATCTATTTCGCAGACAGATAATGCCCCTTTATCATAGGTTATTATATAAACCCGGGCAGAAAGCAATGAAAGAATCAATCAGCATAAAGAACTTGGGCCCCATCAAAGACATCACCATAGACGAAATTAAACCCTTGACCGTACTCATAGGTGAATCAGGAAGCGGGAAGAGTACATTAATGAAAGCGATTGCGTTGTTTCGATGGATTTACAAGATGGTGAATATTCGTTCATATTTGAAACATAGCCATATTTTAAAATCCCCTTTTCCTTCATGCTGGTGTTGGGTGATGTCGGGATACCCATGTGCTATTCTCAAACTCTATCCACTTTGCTTATTAAGAAGATGCGATCTGTATGGGATGTTTTCATGTTCAACTCTTTGTAATTGACTGAATTTGTACTTTAAGCCTTTCAATGTATTCCTCCGGCATATCATTTAATTCTTTTTCAATGATTTTATTTGCTCCTTCAACTTCTCCTCTGTGTGCTTCGACTATTGCTTTTCTTGCGATTAACATCTTGTTTAAATAGGATTTTTTACTAACATTACCCTTTAATTTTTCTATGGCTTTTTCCATAGAAGGTATATCTTTAAATTTTTCAGCAACATCAAAGTATGTTAGATATGGGTAGTTTGACTCGGGAAATTTTCTTATTGCTTCATTTATATAACCCATTGCGGTTTCATAATCTCGATTGTACATGCTTTCAAATTGAGAATGTAATACTAGTGCCATTTCAACAGCGAGGTCGGTTTTAATTTTCTGTATGTTTGTTAATAACTCATTCAAAATAATTTCATTTTCCTTACTATGCGGCATTCTTATTAAACAAGAAAAATAGCCTTGTATATTATAAGGATTATTTTTAAATAACTCATAATTTTCTTTTGCGATAGACAATCCAGATTTAAAGTCCTCCAATCGTATATAAACTTGGACGAGCTCCCTTTTTGCCATATTAAAACTATTTCTTTTCTGGATAGCTTCTAATAATCTTTCCAAGGCCTTTGCATAATTACCTCTTTGTCTATAATAGAATCCCATGAGAAAATCATGATCTGAAC
>BNVD01000026.1 GCA_025997835.1 Spirochaetia bacterium | reverse complement strand
GGCGGTAAAATATCAGTTTGAAAAACTTGTCGATCTGGAACTGGACGGCTTGGATACTCACATCATATTCAATCAGTTTGAAAAGCCGCTTACTGATAATCAGGACTCCTACCGGAACCAGGTTACCAATATGTTTTTGAATGATGAGGCTTTCAACGCCTTTATCAATCCTTGCCGCATTTCCCGTTCATCGGTCTTTCGTAAGTTTATCAACAAGCAAAACTATCAACTCAGCGATAAAGCCGAAACAAAGAAAGCGTATGAGGAAGTAAAGGCGCTTATTAAAAGTGTCTTGAAAATCAAAATTAAGGAGCGTATCTAATGGCAACCCTCAGGTTAGTAAAGAACTCACAAGCAGGGACACAGGACAAAGGCTCTGTCAGGCTCACTATAAAGGACATTCCTATTGGTGATATTTCTGTAAAAACGAATGTCCGTAAGGACTACACCGGAATCGAGGAACTTGCTGAAAGCATCCGCCAGCACGGCCTCCTCCAACCCATAACGGTCTATGCTAACGGAGACGGCTATGTTGTAAAGACCGGACATCGGCGGTTTATGGCTTCTCAACTGCTCTACAAGAAACAACCTGACAAGTTTCATTCTATTCGGTGTATCATTTCTGACGCTGAAAACCTCTCGGTCGTCCAGTTGGTAGAGAATGTCCAGCGGGAAGATCTGAGCCAGATTGATTTAGTCAATGCTCTTACCTCCTTGAAAGAACGGGGAATATCCATAGAAGAAATAGCCAAAATGATGGGAAAGACCGTGGGCTATATTCAGGTTCTTTTTGTGGGCGTAAAGGAAATTAATAAGGCTCCTGAATTGAAAGAAGCCATAAATTATGCCGGCATAAAAATCACCGACATTGTGGAAACCAAGGGGATTTCAGACCCCAAGGAACGCCTTGAAGTCCTCAAACAACACGGCAAGGGCAAGATTACCCGTGAAGAAATGAGAACCAAAGTCCGGGAACTGAAAAAACCTTCTACACCCTCAAAGAAGGGTAAGGCAGCACCCGCTGAATCTGTCAAATACTGGGTCTCGTCTGACGGCTTGACGATAAAGCTGACTTTTCCTAATGTAAAACTGGTTAGGATGATCGAATCCAAAATTAAAACGATTTTCAAGGTGAATGGAATCAAACTGCTCAAATAAGGAATGACATGACCGATTTTGACCCCAACGCCCCGGCGTGGTGGATTAGTCCCCAAGGAAAGATTCTCCTCATCGGACACGGCGAAACTCATATCCAAAAGGTAATTGATAATTTTGTAGTATTTGGTTTTACTACAAAACAGATAGAGGACATCTATCATTCCTATGGTGAAGCGGTAGGAACGGAAAAGAAAGCGAGGGAAGAAATTATTGCTGAAATCTTAAACAAGGGATGGATACGGATAAGAAACAATCCGTCTTTTTATTCGATTCAACTCTCTATTTTATCACCAACAGCCAAGGAATACATATTTGACTGGGCGGTCAAGATGATTGACTGGGTTGGCCCCTTTACAAAAGCGAATATCATCACCAATTTTGATATGGTTATTTACGCCATATCCGACATAGCCGGGGGCGCTCTTGGTGAAACGGAAGAAGGTGGGCACGAGAGAAAGACACTTATTCCTATAAGTTCGGTGTTTGATTTTTAATGAATAGGAGGCTGAATGATAGTCAAGTATGTTTGTGAAAAATGCCGGGGAATACAATATGTTAGTTATCCCCTTCTCGGTTTCCAACTGCCAAAAGAGCGGTATTGCGGGATTTGTAATGAAATTACGCCTCAAAGCTATCGCTCTGCGATGAATGAAGATGGACCGTTAAACGAGCAGTCGTTATCTTCAACGGTTGGCTGGATACCCTATGGCGATGAGAAAAATCCGATAATATCTAAAAAATAATTTAAGCCGCAGAAATATTACAGACTATGCTTACATAGAAGTCGTAAGGAGATCTTATGGCTTCTAATGACGAAGAGTATTATGACACCCTCATCGACTTTTTTTGGGATCCTGAATCGGTGGAAATATACCTCAAAGCCAGTGTCAAGGCTTACGCCGTCAATAAATACCAAGTGCAATCTTTTATCGGTTGCGCCGAGGAAGTCATTGAATACATAAAACCCGACCCATTGAGCCGGGATTTTGGATTATTCGAGGAAATAAAAATCAGGGTCAGAAAAAGCCTTGGGCTGCTTTATGAGTATCTGGAAAAGGTGCCAGAGTAATTTTTTTTGAGGAAACTGGACTCATAATCAACATATATGAGTCCTCTCTATTTTAGGAGGAATTATGACCGGAATGGTGAATAGACAGATAACGCCTTCGATTGACATAGATGCCTTGGCTACAAGGATTGCCAAGACCCAGCCGCAACTTTCCGACCTCAATATAGAGCAGTTGGAACAACTCTGCCGGATTATGACTACCCAGCGGCTTTCTGACGAACTCAAATATGAGGTAGGTATCGCCGGTATTGATTATAGCAAAGAAAAGGCGGTATTCCTCAAATCCATAAGTCCCAATAACAGCCTTTCCACTAAATCAGCCTATAAGACCGGATTAAGAAAATTGGAACGCTATGCTTCACAGAACGAAATTAAGTTATTAGCCACGACCCCGGCTCAGGCCGACCAGTATATCTATTCTTTACGGAAAGAAGGAAGGGCGGCGGCTTCTATCCGGCTGGACGTTTCGATTGCTTCATCATTTTTTACTTTCATTTCAAGGAGACATAAGGCTGTTAGTAATCCTTTCAGAGGAACCAGAGCAAAACCTTCCAATAGGGCATCCAAAACGACCGTTATACCTACTGATGAAGAAATTAAAGTCATCTTAAACAATGTTCCACCGCTGGAAAAAGCCATTATTACCTGTTTGTATTCTCGCGGTTTCCGTATAGGAGCCTTACCGGGAATGACTATCTGGGGAACCAAGTTTAACGCCAGAAGCAAACAGATAGACATTGCTGGTGAGATACCCCAAGAAGCGATTCAGGCTATTAAGGAAGCGGGATTGAATAGCCATAAACCATTCGCTGATTTCACCAGCAACGCGCTCAAAACACGGGTGAAGAAGCAAATGGAGCGGCTTTTTAAGGCTGGTCTGATTAGAAACCAATATAGTAGTCACGATTTTCGACATTACTATGCGGTGGCTGAATACAAGAAGAACAAGGACATCTACCGGGTGTCAAAACTTTTATTCCATTCCAGCATCGCCATTACAGAACGGTATCTCAAAGGTCTTGGCGTTGTGGAGATTTGAAGAATAATTCAGCAGACATCTTTTAGTCTGCTGAATATCAGTAGTTTTCATCAAAACTACTGAATTGTAAATAATTAAAGAGGGCTTTATTATCATATTTCATCTTGAGTAGTAATAAGTAATTTTCTATAATATCCTTATCGAGTTGGTATAATTTTGAATGGGACTTTTTATTAAACCCCTTCCCATTATACGATTTTGAAACTTGCGTAATTTCTTTATTGTCTAATAATTGTTGTGTTAGTTTGTAAATCATTCTTGGCTTAAAACCGAGTTGGCTGGCAAGGTAGGAAGCGTTCATATAACGGAGTCCATCTGTTGCGGGATTATTAGGTTTTAAGTTGGTAGCAGCATACCAAATTGACAATAAGTTAAGGTAATTTTTTAATCGTTTGTCGTTCATTTTTATTTTCCTAACCCAATTAGTAATACTGACCTGAACAGGTATACCAAAATAAACTAGACGACCACACCAAAGGCCAACTGCGTTTTTTCGTAGGTCAAGCCGCTACTGCGGCGCAGCGTATAGCGTATGTTATGTGCAGTTTTGGGCTTTTACAATTTTATTCTATCATTCTTCATTAAAAAGTATTGTGAAATCATTTACTTTTACAATTGTATCCAAATACAATGATATTTGGGATTTATGATGTATCGAATGTAAAAACATATGCATTATATATGTTCCTAATTTCATTTTTATTTTTGTTCCATCATAATTATCAATTTCCATTGTTTTTATTAAATCGTTATTCCCTATTTCATTAATATATTCAATGATTTTATCATCCAATTCGTTCCTCTTTCTTAAATATTCTTCCTTGTTTTCAAATATTAATTCCCCCCAATTATATTTTTTGTTAAAATATTCATCATCTTTTGATTTAGTAAATGTTCTGAAAATATTCAACCAACCATAATCTCCAATATAGATATGGGAACATAATTCATGTATTGATTTCCAATAAAATGAAAATTGTTTATTCCATTCTTCCTCGGAAATATTGAAAATAATATTATTCATTTTTATATTTGACCGTTTGTTGTTATCGGCAAATAATTCATAAATGTCTTTGTCCATAAAAATACTCCTTTATGTTCCTACATTTTAACACATATATTTTCTTTTTGCAATAGTTTTATACAATATTATTCAAAAAAGTTGCCCAAAGGGGACGGGGTTCTTGTGCCGTCGTGCAAGGGCAAGCCCATACTTTCCTTGTCCGTGTTAGAAACGGCTGGATTATAGGCCAAATACGCCTTTACAAAGGGGCGAATCGCCGCCTTGAGCGCGTCCCGCGCCTCATCTTTTGCTAAAACGTCCACTTTACCGCGATTTGGGTTTTCAGCGGCGGTGAATTTTTCCTGATAAGCGGTGAATAAGGTCTGAATGGGCGTCAACGCCGCCTGTTCAATCTTAAAAGCCGACAAATGCCCTGCCGTGTATGTGATAAGGGTGTTTGCCCAATCCAAAAACGCCCCGCCCTCGTGCGGTATATAGTCCATAAACGCTCCTTTTGGGGATATATCCCCTATATCTTGAATAAGTATACCATATTTTGGAAGTTTCTACCAGACATTCGTTCCATGAAACTAAATATTCATTCCGCAAGATGAAACTTTGGGGCTACGGAACTAAACTTTGGTCTCGTGGAACCAGACGTTAGTTTCGCGGAATGAAACTTTCATTCCACGAAACAAGACCTTGATTCCGTGGAATGAGACTTTAGGACTATGGAATTAAACCTTGGCATCACGGAACAAGGCGATAATTCCACAGTTGTTTATACCTTTGCCTTTACATATTCGCAAATGAGAGCCGCCGTTTTTTCCACGCCTCTTGAACTGTCGATGCACAATTCGTATTGGCGGGAATCGCCCCAAACGTTGCCGGATAGGTGTTTATGATATGTGGCGCGGGCGGCGTTTTGCGCATGGGTTTGTTTCCGTGCCTCATCTTCGGTGACGCCGTAAACCTTCATCACCTCTTTGATGCGGTGTTCTTCCGGCGCGTGAATAAATACACGAACCAGATTTTCATTGCCCTTTAACACATAATCGGCGGCGCGTCCCACAATCACACAAGAACCCGCATCAGCAATTTTTTGAATTGCTTTTCCCTGCGCGATAATCGCCTGCCTGACGACATCCGTATCCAGATACATATCGCGGACACCGGCGGGAGAAGCGGCGTTGATACTGGAAATAAAATCCGCCGCAAGGCCGCTTTCCTGACCCGCAAGGGAAGTCATCTCTTTATAATAACAGGGAATTCCCAGTTTTTCGGCGACCAGTTGACCCGCGCGGCGACCGTCTGAACCGTGTTCGCGGGCAATGGTGATAATAACGCCCGGACGGGACGGACGCAGTGCCGCTTGAGTGATAACTTCCGCGGTTTCGGCCGCTTCCGTTTTACTTATGTGTGCCTTGCCTATGCCCTTCCACACGCGCATTACTACGATAATTGTAATAAGCAACGCCAAAATATCCGCGTGCGGGGCGGCCCAAAAAATTCCTGTAACACCAAAATACGCGGGAAGCGCAAAGGTGAATATAATCAGAAAAACAACATCCCGAATCATAGAAAGCGGGATTGCCGCGCTTGCTTTGCCGATTGATTGCAGAAAAATAGCGCAAGCCTTTTGAACGCAGGTAAATATAATAAGCGCGAGGTAAATGCGCACACACCGGATCGCAAAACTTGTGTAAAGTTCACCGTCACTTCCAAAAAGCGCAATACAGGCGCCGGGGAATAGCTCAAATATAATTGTCGCTATCGCGCTTGTTGTTATTGTCCAAAACATAACGTATTTAAACGCCTCGCGCACTCTGGTGTAGTGTTTCGCGCCATAGTTAAAACCGATAACCGGCTGCGCTCCCGCCGCAATACCGATGGCGATATTAATAATGATCTGGAACAGTTTCATAATGACGACAAATGCGGCAAGCGGAATATCCGCGCCGTATTCGGAGAGCGCACCGTAAGATACGAGAAGTTTGTTATTT
Source organism: Spirochaetia bacterium (assembly GCA_025997835.1). Lineage (GTDB taxonomy): Bacteria > Spirochaetota > Spirochaetia > Treponematales > Breznakiellaceae > BNVD01. The sequence continues at coordinate 10,436 of BNVD01000026.1, read as the reverse complement.
ACCACGGTAACAATGACAATAGCAATCTGCGTGAGAAAACTTGATCCGCCCAGGGGCAAAACGCGGGAGACCGATTTCAGATTGGGAATAAAATCGGCGGCACGGAGGCGAAACATTTTGCTTTTCCGAAGATACACCGCGCATATAACAAAACTCACAAACTGCCCGAAAATTGTCGCGTAAGCCGCACCTTTAATACCCCAGCCCAACACAAAAATCGTGAGGGGGTCTAAGATAATGTTCAGCACCGCGCCCACCGCCATTGCCATCATAGCGTAACGGGGGCTGCCATCGGCGCGTATAATTCCCGCCATGGTGTTTTGCGCCAGCGCCAGCGGGATCATAATAAAAATGATGCCGCCGTAATCGCGGGTTAATTTGATTGTCGCGTCTGTAGCGCCAAGGGAGTAGAGTATTGTGTCTCCCGCCATATAACTTATAACTATCAGCACGGCACCCGTCAGGAACGAAAACAAAATACTGTTAGCGATTGTTTTACCGAGGTTTTTTGTGTTAAGGCCGTTTACGGACACGCTTCCTTGCGCCAAACTTAAATACGCCGCCGCGCCATCGCCGAATAACAGCGACAATGCCCAGCCGACTACGGTAATGGGGAAGATTATACCTGTTGCCGCGTTGCCCAAATAGCCAAGATAACTATTGCCGATAAAGATCTGATCAACGATGTTGTAAAGACACGAGATGATCAGTGAAATGACGCACGGAACAATGAACTTCGGTAAAAGCTTTTTCACCGGTTCCGTAAGAAGATAGTTGTTCTGCTGAACGATTTCCATGTTCGACTCCTTGAGAAAAATAATAATGTGTGGAGTCTTTTACGCGGATGCGTCTGCATAAATGCAGTTGCAAATGCGTGGAAAGTTACCTGAAAACCGTCAATTGCTTTCCTAAAGAAAAGCTTTGACAAATATCAGTATAGAGAAATGAGAAATTCCTGTCAAGGGGAACAGGTTTACTTTAGATATTTACACAAATTCTAAGGCATCAACCTTACAATGCCCAATACAATGTCCGCATTTGACACATAAGTTTTTATCAAGGGTCCATTTTTTATTGATTTTGTCAACCTTGATGGCCTCTTTTTTACACACCTCTACGCAACTCCCGCAAAAAACACATTTTTCCAAATTACAGACAAGTTTTTCATTGGGTTTTTCGTGATGCCCTCCATGGGGCCCGCCATGAAAATGATGATGTCCTCTTCCATCCATTATGAATCCTCCTATACAAATTTGTACAACTAAATTGTCTTTTTCAAAAACCGCCCCGTATAACTCCCCGCGCAAGCAACCACCTGCTCCGGGGTTCCGGTGCAGACAATATGGCCGCCCTCGTCGCCGCCTTCAGGACCAAGGTCGATGACCCAGTCGGCGGAGCGGATGACATCAAGGTTATGCTCAATGACTACCACGGTGTTTCCTGCATCCACCAGCTTCTGCAAAATGTCCAGCAGCATGTGAACATCGGCTATGTGTAAGCCCGTGGTCGGCTCGTCAAGGATATAGAAGGTCTGTCCGGTAGATGGTTTCAATAATTCGGTTGCCAGTTTTACCCGTTGGGCCTCGCCGCCGGAAAGGGTTGTAGAGGATTGGCCCAGTTTGATATAGCCCAAGCCAACATCGCACAGGGCCTGTATCTTTCGTTTCAGTTTTGGAATATTCTGAAAAAAATCGAGGGCTTCTTCGGCGGGCATATCCAGAACTTCCGCAATGTTTTTTCCCTTGAAGAGAACCTCCAGGGTTTCACGGTTGTACCGGGCGCCTTTGCACTCATCGCAGGGGACATATACATCGGGCAAAAAGTGCATTTCAATTTGTACCAGCCCATCGCCGCCGCAGCTATCACAGCGTCCGCCATGCACATTGAAGGAAAAGCGGCCCGGGCCATAGCCCCGTGCTTTTGCCTCGTTGGTCGAGGCAAACAAATTCCTGATATCACCGAACAGGCCGGTATAGGTTGCGGGATTTGAGCGGGGCGTCCGACCGATGGGGGACTGGTCAATGTCGATAACCTTGTCCAGAAATTTCATGCCCTCAATACGATCGTGCTTTCCCGCCCGGGTATGCGCTCGGTTCAAACCAGACGCCAGCTTATTGTAAACAATCTCATTCACCAGGCTGGATTTGCCGGAACCTGAAACGCCGGTCACACAGGTAAAAACGCCCAGGGGAAAGTGAACGTCAATGTTTTTTAAATTGTTTTCTGCGGCGCCTATTACTATCAGTTCATGTCCATTGCCTGTCCTCCGTTTGGCAGGAATCGGGATGTTTTTTTGCCCCGAAAGATACTGCCCGGTCAGGGATTGCGGTTCGTCCAGGATGGAGTTCAGCGTACCCTCCGCAACAATCTTCCCGCCATGGACGCCCGCATGGGGGCCGATGTCCACAATCCAGTCGGCCTGGCGTATGGTTTCTTCATCATGCTCCACCACAATCAATGTATTGCCCAGGTCCCGCAGTTTTTTGAGCGAGGCAAGGAGCATATCATTATCCCGCTGATGCAGGCCGATTGAGGGTTCATCGAGCACATAGAGAACGCCGGTCAGGGCGGATCCAATTTGCGTGGCCAGGCGGATACGCTGGCTTTCGCCCCCCGACAATGTTCCTGCCATGCGGTTAAGGCACAGATAGGAAAGTCCCACGCTTTGCAGAAAATCAAGGCGGGAGCGGATTTCATGCACTATGGATTCGGCGATTTTTGATTCATTGCGGGTAAGTTTCAGATTAGCAATAAATTCCTTTGCCTGTGTTACATTCAGCTTGCAATAATCCGATATGTTCTTCCCGCCCATTGTCACGGCAAGCACCACGGGACTGAGCCGGTCACCGTGGCAGGCGGGGCAGGGCAGGGCGGCCATAAAGCTTTGCAGTTCTGACATCGACGCTTCGGATTGCTGTTCTTTGTAGCGTCGTTCCAGATTGGGGATAACACCCTCAAAGGGGCGTGATACCGCCATCAGCTGCCCGCCGTAACTGGAATACTTTAATTTGAGTTCTTCGCCCTTGGTACCGTAGAGTATGGCATCCAGTGCTTTTTTGGAAAGATCCTTTAACGGCGTATCAATGGTAAATCCATGCTTCTTGCCCAGGGCCATATAGATTGAGCCGCTTATGGTTCCTTCGATGGCGCTGCCCCAGCCGGGAGCGGCAATGCCGCCTTTGCGCAGGGATAAGTTCGGGTCATGAATTATCAGCTCCGGATCAATTTCCAGAAAGAAACCAAGGCCGGAACATTTTTCGCATGATCCGTAGGGACTGTTAAAAGAGAACATCCGCGGTGAGAGTTCCGGCAGGCTTATTCCGCAATGGGGGCAGGCGTAATTGCTCGAAAACAGTTCTTCTGTTTTTTCGTCTTGCAGATAAACCGCGATAAGACCGTCACCCAAATTAAGCGCCGTTTCCACGGAACCGGTGATACGCATAAGTTGGTCCGCTTTGACAGACAGACGGTCAACCACCACTTCAATATTGTGCTTCGTTGTTTTTTCCAGAGTGATTTTTTCGGTTAAATCATACAGCGTACCGTCTATGCGTACACGGGCGTAGCCGAGTTTCAAAAGATCCTTCAACACCTTTTGGTGCTCCCCTTTTTTTCCGTGAAAAAGCGGCGCGAGAATCCAAAAGCGTGTTCCCTCTTTCATGGACATAATCTGTTCGGCTATTTGATCAACCGATTGTTTCTTTATTACTTTTCCGCATTGCGGGCAATGGGGGGTGCCGATCCTCGCCCAAAGGAGGCGCAGATAATCATACACCTCCGTAACTGTCCCCACGGTGGATCGGGGGTTGTTATTGGTTGCCTTTTGTTCTATGGCGATTGCCGGTGACAGCCCTTCAATGGAATCAACATCCGGCTTGCCTCTGGAGCCGAGGAACTGCCGTGCATAGGAGGACAGGGACTCCACATACCGCATCTGCCCCTCCGCATAAATCGTGTCAAAGGCAAGGCTGGATTTGCCCGAACCGGAAACGCCGGTAAACACGATCAGCTTATCCCGCGGGAGTGTTATGTTGACATTTTGAAGGTTGTTTTCCCGCGCGCCGGTGATGACAAGGCGGTTATCCCGAGAGCTTTTTTCGATTGCTGCCATATTATACTCCTATTACTCAATAGTAATTACACCTTTGGTGTACGGAGTCTTTATACGGCGCTATATGCCGAGGAAAGCTGCCTGAAAACCATCAATCGTGCGGATTGACCATACCAGTATAGGGGAAGCGGAGGCTTTTGTCAAATAGCCTGATTTTTATAAAATACTTTATTTTTTATTGATTTTTCTTTGCCCCGCATGGACGCGGGGCGATTATTCAGAAATTTCGGAATTAATGGCACATAACGATAAAAAGTTTACGACGTTTTTGCGGTTGCGATAAAGGAATTGCGAAGCAATTCCAGCAACCGCAAAAATGTGGCGGAGAAAAAATGCACAAAGGGCGCAGCCCGACTGCGTTTTTTCGTAGCCCGAGCCGCCTACTGGCGGCGAAGCGTAAACTGTATGTTAGGCGAAGTTATTTTTTGCCCTGCCGCGAAGCGGCTACGCTATTTACTTTAGCACATTGTATTTCAATAAAAAACCTACTACGAAGCGTCGCGCCATGGACGGCGCGACGTTCACCCTATAGCCATTAAGTCGTTTAATGTATGTTTTTATTCAATTCATTATAAGTTATCCTTATAACAATAATTGACACAATAAACGTCAACAAATCCGATAATGGCATTGAATAAAGGACACCATTAAGTCCAAACCATAATGGGAGTATTAATGGAAATCCCGCACCAAATACAACTTCACGAAGCATAGATAAAAATGTTGAACTCCAGGGTTTTCCCATCGCCTGTAAAAATATAAAGGCCGCTTTATTTACACATGCAAAAATGACAAGGCACAAATAAATACGAAACGCTTTTAGTGCAAATTCAGTATAATATACACTTTCATTATTTGCGCCAAAAATGTTAATAAGCTGTTGGGGGAAAAATTCAATGGCGATAAAGGCAACAACTCCAACAAGAGCTTCGCAGATTAAAAGTCGTGAAAAAAGTGATTTCACCCGTTCAATTTTGTTTGCACCAAGATTATAACCAACAACAGGTATACAGCCGGCAGCCATACCAACAACAATAGCTATAACGATTTGGAAAAACTTCATTACAATTCCAACCACCGCCATCGGAATCTGTGCATATTGTTCTTGCCCAAAAATAACATCCAATGAACCATATTTTTTTATCATATTATTTATGGAAGCCATAGCGGCAACCAACGAAATTTGTGATAATAAACTACAGATACCAAGTGGAAGAAATTTTGATATGAGATGTCCGCTTAATACAAAACTATTTTTCTGCAATTTAACAGCCTTCATATTGCAAAGATAATGAATTGCAAATAGTGCCGTTACTATTTGTCCCAGAACAGTCGCAACAGCAGCACCCATCATACCCCATTTGAAAACAAATATGAAAATAGGGTCTAAAATAATATTAAGAACCGCTCCTGCAATGGTAGTAATCATGGCAAAACGCGGGCTTCCGTCTGAACGTATAATCGGGTTCATTGCCTGACCAAACATAAAAAACGGAATACCGGCGGCAATCCATATAAAGTATTCTTTTGATAAAGCAAACGTTTCTTCGTTGACTTTCCCTCCAAACAAAGTCAGTATCGGTTCCATGAAAATAAAATAGAGCGCGGTTAATATCACACTTGAAATAATTGTTAAAAGAACAGCATTTCCAATACTGTGATGCGCTTTTTCATGTTGTTTTGCTCCGAGACTAATGCTGACAAATGCACACGCACCATCACCAATCATAACGGCGATTGCAAGTGCAACAACTGTGAGAGGAAACACAACGGTGTTAGCGGCATTTCCATTTGATCCGAGGTAACTTGCATTTGCAATGAATATTTGGTCAACAATGTTATATAATGCGCCAACCAAAAGCGAAATAATACACGGTATGGAAAACTTTTTCATTAGTTTTCCAATCGGTTCAAGTGCAAGAAAGGCATTAGCATCGCCTTCCATTTTGTTAATAATAGGTTCCATAGACCTGCCTCCATAAAAGATTATGTGTAGGTCTGTTGATTGCAGAATAACAAGCCATACACGTCAACTGGACTTACGTGTACACGCTATGGCTTCCACTACTCGTTGTATTATTTATATAATAATATACTCAAAATTTTTTGTCAAGTGCCTTTTTTCGAAGCGGCGGCATGGATGCCGCCGACCCGAACCATTTTAGGTTTTTTATTGCTTACATATATATCTGTTTATACAATAATTAGGGCAAAAAAGAATTTCGCCTAACAACAAATAGACGAACATTCTTTCATCTAATGACTTAAAATTATGACATAAATGAAATCTTTAGTCAACCCCAAATGAAAAAGAGCCATCCAAAAACCACATAACCCCCAATCTGATACCATACAGGTGGGGCATCCAATCAAATACTCGGACAACAGAGAGCCTTGGGACTGGTTCCGGCAGGGGTGCTCCTCCTTTTGGATGTCCAATCTACACTATTATGCCATAGGATACTTTTTTTTTCAATATATCCTTGTCAAAAGTCCCTGTTTTTTGTTAAGATTTTCCACATATAAAGGAGCAAATAATGAGTGTTAGAGCAACGGAACGGCTGATTGGGGATGTGGTAGTGGCATCCGGGCTTGCTAATAGCCCCAAGATGGTGGTTCAGACAGTCGATATTGAGGCCAAGCTGGTGACCGCCGTATGGTTTTCCGATGACCATAAGGGTCAGATAGCGGTATTTCCGGCCAGCGCCATTGACAGGTGGGAGGCTCCGGTAGCCCCGGTCAAGAAGGCTGGTCAGGCGAAGGCGGCGGTGGCGAAGAAGCCAGCGGGCAGGAAACCGGGGACGAAGTAGTCTCAGGTTAAGGTCTGGACTTACCCCGGTTTATGGTGAATTATCTGACGACCACCAAGCCAAGAAGGAAGTGGATAAAAGCAAAATGGCCCGTATGGTCCATTTTGAAATGAGATAGCCATTATGGATCTAAAAGGGGGCTGGTGGAGCGCCATTTTGACGCTTGACTACCTTTTATCCGGTCAGGTGGTGCCCGCACCACTTTGTAGGAAAAGTCAGCAGACTTGCCTTGGTCTGCTGACTTTTTTGTTTAAAACTTCTGGTGGCAATAATTCTACAAATTAGCATCTGTCACTTCTTATTCAATTTTTTCCGTATAGACGAAATAACCACCATGCCGATGTTGCCTCCTATAAGCCTTATATCTTACTCCTTTTGGAAATAGTTGTTGATAAATGATGCGGCAGGTATAGTATAGCCACTCACCTATTTCGGGGTTCTTAATCTTTTCAAATAATAATTTTGCAGTAGGATACGAAACTTCTAATTCATTTTTTATTTGAATTATTGTTAGATTTTTTCTTTCCTGAATAATCATAAAGAACAGCAGGAACCATTTATCTAATGGAATACGAGTTTTATCCATTATAGTCCCCGCCGTTAAAGATTCCTGATGACCGCATTTTCTACACTCTATTATGTGTCGCTTATAGATTTTGTAATATTCTTGATTACCACATTTTGAACAGATAATGTGATACAATGGATGATACTCGAATAAAAGGTCAAACCACTCATCATTCGTGAGATTTCTTGACTTAAACTCCTCTAATGGAATCTTCTTTGGTAAAGTCCAACGACCGTTGCTAATAGTGTAACCCCTCCCGTATCCTACTACAAGCCAATTTTCTTGTCAAATCCCCCTGTGCTAACTTTAATATTTATATGCTTATTATTCATATAGGTATAATAGGTATATAGCGTAATTCATTGTATTATATAGAATTAAAATCTTTTATTTTTCTTCAGAAAATCTCAAAAAAATGCTTTCTAAAAAAGGTATAGGGGTAAAGAAAAAAATAAAGTGGTCGCCTCCACTATAAAAAGTCCAGTTGTAGCCAGCGGTTTGTTGATAACCACTATAAAAAAATCAACAGCGGTCGGTCGCCCGCTAAAACAAACCACCGCCGGTGCAGTGGCGTAAAACACAAGTGGTTTTTAATCACCACTTAAAAGATTTGATTATAGTGGTCGTGGAGGCCACGATAAATAACCAGTCCATATTTTTGATAAAAAACAAAACAGATTATCCAGAAGTGGATAAAAGTCTGTGGCGTTATATCGTTGGACGAATAGGCTCGTGGCGAAAAATAAATCCGACAAACAATCTTTTCTTATGGAGGTTTATCTATGATTGATAAGCGGCTCAAACCCGTGTTAATTAAGTTTCAGCGTGCTGGTCAGTTTGAAGATGCTGAGTTGTTTCAAACGATCAAGGATTTCTATGACAAATACGCCACTCAATTAACTTATCCAGACTATCATCACTTTCGTGGTGTGATTACCAAGAGAGCATTAGCATATAATTGTTTGGTCTTTAGCCGAATACTTGGAATGTTAAAGTTTGTCAGACGAGAATGGTTACTGCCGGAAGAGTTCTCTGGTGATGATTTAAAAACACTTGCTGAAATTGGTTTCTTTATTAAGCGGAACGCACTGAACCGGAAAACCGGCAGTCAAGCACCGCTTTGGACAATATGATGGAAAAAACCATTATTGAAAATGCAGTAAAACTGCATCGGCTCACGCACAACGGAAAGTGCGATGAAAAAAAACAGAAAGCGATTAAAGCGGAAGTGACAAAGCTGACTAAAAACTTTGACATTAAAAGTTTCCGTTCCGCTATTACGCTTGATGAACTGGTTCAAGCTCATGTCATTGACAGCATGAAACCAGAAGAAATGGATGATGCTGTAAAGCGTCTATTTATGATTAAGTCATACTCAGCGGAACAGACCAGAGATATGACTTTATGTGCTATTTGGGATAATGCTGCTGACTTGGCTTATGGCGCTAAAACGGACCATAATTTAGAATGGTGGCAAATCAGGGAACATCTCAAAAAGAACAAGCCGCTTGATGATGTTAAAAAAGCACCCAAGTACCTTGCTCTTGCCGAGCAGTTTTCTGCCGCTTTGACTAACACTGATGCTGACAAGCCGCCGGTTCCAGATGATTTGGTAGAACAAATCATCAAAATCACCGATAATCCTGATGCAGCACATGAAGTCAAAGAATTAAGACTTTATTTTACCGATGGTCTTCCACAAAAGCTGGAAAGCGAAAAGCAACGGAAAGCGGTTCTTGCTGAACTGAGCAAACAACAAGCCGAGAATAACGCCGCTATGCAACGCCTCTTGGAAATCGAAGCCGTCAAGAAGCAAGACCCGGCTTATGTTGAAGACCTGCGCATCACGAAACTTCTTAATCTTATTAATTGCGACATTAATCACATAAACATCAACATTGATGCAATTAAGCATTCTTTTTCTTCTATTGAAGAGAAGCGTAAGCAGTTACCCGCTAACTATCAAGATGAAATCAGTAAGAAGATTTCATCCGCTATCAGCAACTTTAAGTCGGCTTTGACTGATGTTGAAGATGGTAAAGTGGAAGTCAGCAGTGCTAATAACGCCATGTTGCAAGTCGCTAATGATTATGCTTCTTTTCCTACGGAAAAGACTGCATAAATAACCCGAACTTGGCCGGTAGTAATCAAAACTACCGGCTCTTAACGGAGGTCGCTAATGGAAATAGCACCAATTACTATCAACGGAACAACCTGGACTTTGAAGAAATATGAGGAATGGGTTGCATTATTACAGCGAGCAAAAGAAGCAAAGATTGAAGGACACAAACTAATACCACACACATTACACTACATGGAAGAAACACCGCCGTGGATAAGCAAATCCGAAAAAAAATCAGGTGGCGTTTTTTATACCCCACGCTCACTTTGCATTATGTTGGCTTTGTGTTTTCTGGATGTTTCAAAGTTTGATCCATCAAATCCAGACCATAACACACCGTGGGGAACACCAGATACTCTATTCGATCCATGTTGTGGATGCGCCAATATTTTTAAGGGTTATCAGGAGTGTTTTCCGTGGCATCCAACCACACACTTTTTTGGTAGCGACATTGATAAAAAAGCCATTGCATTTTGTCTTAATGACCCGGATTTACCTGGCGCTCATTTCCAATACGCCGACTTTTTTAAGTGTAGCGATTACTTGGAATGTGATTCTTTCTGGAACAAAGAACCGTTAAGTGAATATGTTCCATCAATGAAGGATATAGCAAATGTCTTGAAGCAACAACGGGAAGACGCAGCAAAGAAAAAACTAATGGCATAGAGCAGCTCAACAGAGTGGTAATCCTAACCACGCGTAAAGTAGATAAAATCTACAATCGGCAGACCTTAATTGGTCTGCCGATTTTTTTTGCTTATTTTTTTAGATGTCCTTGGTTTCTTGCTGATAATGAAAATATTCTCAAAATCTATAAAATACTCG